>CAMCIP010000170.1 GCA_945874855.1 Brevundimonas vancanneytii | reverse complement strand
CTTCGAGGGCCAGTCGCGGGTGGCGCGCCAGCGGGCGGTCACCGCCTTGCTGGCCGAGGAGCTGGCGGGGCCGGTCCATGCGCTTTCGATCAGGGCCCTGACGCCGCGGGAGGTCTGAAGGCGGACGAAAACCAGTGTTCACGTCGTCTTAGAACCTTCATCCCTAGTCTAACCTGGGCTGGATGTGGGAACTGGGGGGCCGACTTGGTCGAATCCGACGGAAGCGGCGCGGGCCAGGCCCCCGGAGAGGCTGCGGCCTCAATCCGGGCGATCCTGCAGACCCAGTATCTGCGCTATCTCATCATCACGAGCTGGGCCCTCGGCCTGTTCTCGATCCTGGATCCCCGGGTGGCCTTGCTCTGGTTTGTGGCCACGGTGGGCGCCGGCACCCTGCGCGGCCTCGTGGAGAAGCGGATCAGCGATCGTGTCGGCACCGGCTGGGGCCTGATGTTCCCCGCGGTCGCAACGGCCACCTCGGCGGTGTGGGCCGTGGCGCCGGTCCTGGCCTGGTTCTCCGATGCCTCATTCGGCCGTCCGATGGCGATGATGTTCCTCGTCTCGGGCTATGTGCTGGTCTTCTCCCAGCTTCGGGCCTCCCCGCGCCAGGCCCTGGTCATCTCCTCGCCCTACGGCCTCGTGGCGACCCTGATCGCCGCCAGCCTGTGGGGCACGGCCGACTTCCTGCCCTTCCTGTCCGCCCTGCCGTTCGCCGCCGCCGGCCTGTTCGTGCTGGTGACCATGACCATGCTGCGCGAGGAGCGCATCCGCACCTTCCAGGCCCACCAGGCCCATCTGATCGAGGAGCTGGAGGCGGCGCGCGACAAGGCCAATGCAGCCAGCGAGGCCAAGTCCAACTTCCTCGGGGTCATTTCCCATGAGTTGCGCACGCCCATGAACGGCGTGCTGGGCGCCGCCCAGCTGCTCGGCTCCACCCGTCTGGAATCGACCCAGCGCGACTATCTGTCGATCATCCGCAACTCGGGCGACAATCTGCTCAGCCTGCTCAACGACATCCTCGACATGACCAAGATCGAGGCCGGCAAGATGAGCTTCGACATGGTCGACATCTCGGTCGACGACCTGCACCGCCGCATCGTCGGCCCCTTCCAGGCCCAGGCCGAGGCCAAGGGGCTGGATTTCGAGGCGCGGATCGAAGGCGAGGCGCCGACCGTCGTGCGGGGCGACCCTCTGCGCATCTGCCAGGTGATCCACAACCTTCTGTCGAACGGCGTCAAATTCACGGACCAGGGCGTCGTCAGCTATGTGGTGCGCTGCACGCGCGTCGCCGAGCGCCGGGCCCGGTTCGAATTCATTGTCACCGACAGCGGCGCCGGCATTGATCCCGCCGACCTGCAGCGCCTGTTCCAGCCCTTCACCCAGGTCGACGCCTCCTCGACCCGCCGGTTCGGCGGGACGGGTCTGGGTCTGACCATTTCGCGCCGGCTGGCCAACATCATGGGCGGTGAGATCGCGGTCACCTCCGTGCTGGGCGAGGGCTCGACCTTCACCTTCACGGTCGAGGCGGATGTGGTGCAGTGGGCTCCCGTCCAGCAGGCCGAGTCTATCGTCGCGGAGGTCGCCGACGGCCGCAGCCTGAACGTGCTCGTGGTCGAGGACCACCCCGTCAACCGGATGATCCTGGAAGCGTGGATGAGCTCCAGCGGCCATGTCTCGGTCGCGGCCGAGAACGGCCAGATCGCCGTGGACCTGGCCGTGGACCAGCCGTTCGACCTGATCGTGATGGATGTGAACATGCCGGTGATGGATGGGCTCAGCGCCACGCGGGCCATCCGTTCCGGCGGCGGAGCCAATGCGGAGACCCCGGTTGTGGTGCTGTCGGCCTCGGCCCGGGTCGAGGATCACGAGGCGGGCCTGGCCGCGGGCGCCGACGCCTATCTGAACAAGCCGATCGATTTCGCCGACCTGGCGCGGGTCATGAACGCCGTGGGCCAGGGCCGGGCGGGCATCCGCGCGATCTTCGACGCCGGGCGACCCGTCCAGTCCGCCCACGCAGCCTGACGGCTTGGGGCAGGGCGGCCGCCTCCCCACATGGGCGGCACGATGGATGATTTCGCCGAGCTTCTGGACCGCCTGTCGCTGACGGCCTCGCGGAACGGCAAGCTGACGCTCGTGCGCGACTATCTGCGGTCCACGCCCGATCCCGATCGCGGCTGGGCGCTGGCGGCGCTCACGGGCGAGCTCAGCTTCACCGCTGCCAGGCCCGCCATGATCCGGGCCGCGATCGAGGCGCGGGTCGATCCGCTGCTGTTCCGCTGGTCCTATGACTTCGTCGGAGATCTGGCGGAGACGGCGGCCCTGATCTGGCCGGCAAACCCGGACCGTCGTCCCAATCGGCCGCCGTCGCTGGCCGAGGCGATCGAGGCCCTGTCCGCCACACGTCGCAGCGAGGCGCCGGCCCTGATCGCCTTCTGGATGGACTCCCTGGGCCCCAAGGCCCGCTGGGCCTTCCTGAAGCTGATGACCGGCGCCCTGCGGGTCGGGCTCTCGGCGCGTCTGGCCCGGACGGCGGCGGCGGGCCTGAGGGCGGACGGCAGCGTGGAGGCGTCGGACATCGAGGAGCTGTGGCAGGGGCTGGAGCCGCCCTATGTCGAGCTCTTCGCCTGGCTGGAAGGCCGTGGCGACCGCCCCGCCGCCGATGCCCCGGGCCGCTTCCGGCCCGTCATGCTGGCCACCCCCCTGGACGCCACGGGTGACCTCGGCTGGATCACGCCCGAGGCCTTTCTGGCCGAGTGGAAGTGGGACGGCATCCGGGTCCAGGCGGTGAGGGAAGGGGGCGCGGCGCGGCTCTGGACCCGTACCGGTGACGAGATCTCGGCTGCCTTTCCCGACCTCATGGCCCACCTGCCCGATGAGGCGGCTCTGGACGGCGAACTGGTCGTGCTGCGCGACGGGGCGGTGGCCCCGTTCGGCGATCTGCAGCAGCGGCTGAATCGCAAGGCGGCCTCGGCCGCCCTGATAGCGACCCATCCCGCGGGACTGGTGGCCTACGATCTGCTGGCACAGGAGGGCGAGGACCTGCGCCCCCTGCCGCTGGCGATCCGCCGGGATCGACTGGAGCGGCTGATCGCGGCTGCGGGAGAGCCGCGGCTGCGGCTGTCGCCGGCCGTGCCGTTCCGCGACGCCGACCATCTGGCCGAACTGCGTCTGACCCCGGACGTGGGCGCCGCGGCCGAGGGCCTGATGCTCAAACGCCTGGACGCGCCCTATGTCGGCGGGCGGCCCCGGGGGCCGTGGTTCAAGTGGAAGCGCGATCCTCATCTGATTGACGCTGTCATGATGTACGCCCAGCGCGGTCATGGCCGCCGGTCCAGCTTTCACTCCGACTTCACCTTCGGCGTCTGGACCGCCGACGGCGCGCTGAGCCCCGTCGGCAAGGCCTATTTCGGCTTCACGGACGAGGAGCTGGCGCGGCTGGACCGGTTCGTGCGCGACAATACGACGGAGAGGTTCGGGCCCGTCCGGGCCGTGCGGGCCGATCGTGAGGCAGGTCTGGTGCTCGAGATCGCCTTCGAGGGTCTGCAACGCTCCTCGCGGCACAAGTCCGGCGTGGCCATGCGCTTTCCGCGCATCAACCGCATCCGGTGGGACAAGCCGCCCGGTGAGGCCGACACCCTCGACGCCGTGCTGGCCCTGCTGGAGGCCCTGGAGCGGGACGGGGGCAGGCTCGACGGCCGGCGGTGATCCCGGCCCGGCAAACCGGAGCCGGCCGGCCGGCCGGGCGGCGGTTCCCTCAAGGTCGATCAGGCTTTAGACCCGGCCCATGACTTCGCTTCCTGACCTGATGACGGCCGCCGCCGCGGCGAGCGACCGGGCGTCCGCCATCGACGTGGCCCTGATCGCCCGTCTGACCCGGATGGCCGGCGACCTCGCGATCAATCTGCTCATCGCCGCGCTGATCCTCGTCCTGACCGTGATCGCCGCCCGCTGGTCGTCCGGGGTCGTGCGCCGGGGCATGTCGCGGGTGCGCGGGCTGAAGCACGATCCCACGGTCGTCAACTTCGTCGTCCAGATCGTCCGCGTCGGCGTCTTTCTGATCGGCTTCATCGCGGTGCTGCAGAGGCTGGGCGTCCAGACCACCTCGATCATCGCCGTGCTGGGCGCCGCCTCGCTGGCGGTCGGTCTGGCCCTGCAGGGGACCCTGTCCAACGTCGCGGCCGGCGTGGTCCTGCTGATCCTGCGTCCCTACCGCGTCGGCGATGTGATCGAGGTCGGCGGCGCCTCGGGTCTGGTGCAGAGACTGGACCTGTTCGTCACCCAGATCTGCAATGCCGACAACCACAAGATTGTGGTGCCCAACGGCAAGGTCCTGGGCGACGTCATCGTCAACCTGTCGGGACAGGGCACGCGCCGCGTCGAGATCCACTTCAGCGTCGGCTACGGCACAAACCTGAAACAGGCCCGCCATGTGCTGGCGATCACGGCCGCGGCGCACGAAAAGGTTCTTGCCGATCCGGTGCCGTGGGCCGGCGTCACGGGCCTGCTCGACAGCGCGGTGCAGGTGACGCTTCACGCCTGGGTGAAGTCCGACGACTGGTGGCAGACGCAGGCGGACCTGTTTGAGCAGGTGAAGGTCGCGCTCGACGCCGCGGGCGTCGAGATTCCCTTTCCGCACCAGGTGCAGATGGACCATGCGCCGCCGCCGCCGGGCCCCGATCCGACGGAACCCTTCCCCCGGCCGCCCGTGCCCGTCGCGCCGTCGGCGGCCCGGTCGTCCCGGACGCCGCGCCTGTCGCTCCGCACCCGAAAGGCCGCGTCATGAGGTTCGACTTCGCCTCCGACAATGTGGCGGGCATGGCGCCCGAAGCCCTTGCGGCCCTGGTCGCGGCCAATGAGGGCTACGCCCGGGCCTATGGGGGCGACGACCCGGCCGCGCGCGCCGCCGAGCTGATCCGGGCGCGCCTCGACGCCGACGCCGAGGTCCGCTTCGTCTTCAGCGGCACGGCGGCCAACGCCATCGCCCTGTCGATGCTGGCCTTTCCGTTCGAGGCCGTGCTCGCCCATCACGCCGCCCACGTCTGCACCGACGAGACGGGGGCCCCGGGCTTCTTCGGCCAGGGCGTGGGCCTGATCGGCCTGCCGGGCC
>CAMCIP010000169.1 GCA_945874855.1 Brevundimonas vancanneytii | reverse complement strand
GATCAGCCGGGCCAGGACGATGTCATTGGCATAGGCGCGGGCGCCGCGGCTGGCCTGGATGATGACCGGCGCGTCGACGGCGTCGGCGGCCTCCATGATGGCCAGGCCCTGTTCCATATTGTTGATGTTGTAGGCGGGCAGGCCATAGCTGTGCTCGGCGGCATGATCGAGCAGCTGGCGAAGCGTGATGCGGGCCACGGGCGGTCTCCTGAGCGCTTTTTCTTTGTCCGCCGTTTAGCGCCGACCGCCGTCGAAGTCACGCCGTGTAACGGAGCCTGGCTCAGGCCGCAGCTTCAACCGCGGGCGGAACTGCGGCGATGACCCGGAACAGCTTGTCCAGCTGGATCGGCTTGGTCAGTACGCCATCGGCTCCGGCCGCGACGTAGCTCGCCACGTCATCGGCGAAGACGTTCGCGGTCAGCATATGGATCGGCGCGCCGTGGCAGAGCCCCTCTGCGCGGATCCTGCGCACGGCCTCGATGCCGTCCATGACGGGCATGTTGGCGTCCATGAGGATGAGGTCGAAGCGCCCGTCCCGAAGCGCCTCCACAGCCAGCGCGCCGTTTTCGACGAAGGTGAGATCCAGTCCCGACGGCTCCAGCAGCGCCTGCAGGACGCGTCGATTGGCGGCGTTGTCTTCGGCGGCAAGGATGCGCAGGTTGCGCCGAAGGTCTTCGCCGTGGGCGTCTGCCGGGGTTGGGTCGGCTGTCGTCGCGGCGGGGGCGAGTGGGCAGGTGAACCAGAAGCGGCTCCGCCCGAGGTCGTCCGCGTCGCAGCCGATGGCTCCGCCCAGAAGATTGGCGTTTCCGGAGCAGATCGAGAGCCCCAGGCCGGCCCCGCCGGCGCTGCGTCCCTCCTCGGTCTGTTCGAAGGGCCGGAATATCCTCTCCCGGTCGGCTTCGGGCACGCCTTGCCCGCCGTCGATCACTTCGAAGCGGGCGCCGCTCTCGATCGAGAGAGCGCGAACGACGATCGACGCCCCCCCCGGGGTGAATTTGACCGCATTGGAAATCAGGTTGATCAGGGTCTGCTCGATACGGCCCCGATCGGAGCGCACCCGGCCTGAGTTGAGGCCAGCGATTTCGAGGCGGAGGTCGATGCCTGCCTCGCGCGCGCGCGGGGTCCAGATCGAGACTATGGATTTCAGCGTTTCCACCAGGTCGAAATCGTCGAGCAGCGGCTCCGCCTGTCCGGCCTCGATCTTGGACATGTCCAGCACGGCGTTGAGCAGGCGCAGCAGCATCTGGCCCGACTCGAGAATTCCATCATTGAGGTCTCGCTGGCGTGCGGTGAGCGGTTCACGCTTCAGGGCTTCGGCGAGGCCGAGGACAGCGTTAAGCGGGGTTCGGACCTCGTGGCTTGTGGCGGCGAGAAAAGCCGACTTGGCGCGGCTGGCCTGCTCGGCTGCGTCCCGCTGGGCCGCCAGTTCGTGGTTCCGCTTGAGGCGCAGCGTGGCCCGGCGACGCTCGAGGACCCGACCGAGCACCACCGCGATCCGGTCGAGCGTTTCGAGAAGGGCTTCGTCCGGCGGCAATGAGCGACTCTGAAAGAACTCCAGAACCGCCACGCGCTCTTCGTCGATCAGGACCGGGAAGGCGAAGCCGGTGCGAATGGCGGAAAAGCGGGCCGTCTCCGCGCGCGGACCCTCCAGTTCCTGCGCCAGATCCTCGGTCCAGATGGCGCGACCCGCCGCGAACGCCCGTCCGGGTAGATCCTCCCCCTGTCCAAGAAGCAGGGTGGAGGTCTGAAGCCAGAAGGGCGTGTCCGGCGGCGAGACCGGGAACCAGATTCCGGAGGACGCCAACGTTGGGGGCGATGCGGCCGCGTCGACCGTCCAGACGTGACCGATGGTGAAGCCGCTGTGGGCGCAGATGCGCTCGGTGGCGAAGCGGAAGGCCTCGCGCGGATCTTCCATGCTGTTGGCCGCCGAGGCGATGGCCTGGAGCAGTTCAAGACGCTGCTGGTGCTCGAACAGCCTCCGCATGCCCGCCTCCGCGATCGCCTCGGCTTCCAGCCGCGCGGCGCGCTCGCGATCCAGTCGTCGTTGCAGGCGACGGATTTCTTCGGACGACGCGTCCCCGGGCGGGCCGCCGGTCATGCGGCCATCGACCCTTCCGCCGAGGCCGCCCAGGTCATCGCGAATGTGCAGTGCCCGTGCCCCTGCTCCTTGCACTGAAGGTGCCGGAACTCGACCGGCTGCGCGTACCAGGCGGCAACGCCCTCGACGAAGCCCTGGGCGAGGGCGCACATGTTCCGCGCCGAGAGATAGTCCATCACGAGGTCGCCGGACGCGGCGGCATGAAGCCGGAAGTGGGGACAGGCCGCGCCGGGGTACAGTTTGCGGACTTCCGCATGGATGATGTGGTTGACGCCCTCGACGAAGGTCCGCGCGTCGGCGACCCCCTCGAAGAAGGCCGGATAGTTTTCGGCGAGCACCGGGATCGCACCGTTGCCGAACCAGCGAAGCACGGCGTTCCTGTCCAGCGACAGGGCCGCGGACGCGGCGGCGACGAGGGCTTCGATCTCTTCGTCGGGGTAGTTGCCAAGGGAGGTGTAGGCGCCGGAAACTCCGGACGCCTCTATCAGTCCGTCCCAGACGTGCGCGCCGAAGCTCCTCGTGACGGTCTCCTCGAGGAGATTGAACACGACGCCCTTCATGCTGAACCCCCTACCAAACGGGACAAGCTTGGGGGAGGACAGGTCACTATCGCGTTAACAGGTTGCGCCCCGATCGGGACCGGTCAGCGCCTCAGGGCCTCGACGCCGGGCAGGGGCTTGCCCTCCATCCATTCGAGGAAGGCGCCGCCGGCGGTGCTGACGAAGGTCATGTCGTCGACGACGCCGGCGTGGTGCAGGGCCGCCACCGTGTCGCCGCCGCCGCCGACCGCGACGAGGACGCCGGCCTTGGCGAGGGCCGCGGCATGGCGGGCGACCGCGACGGTGGCGACGTCGAAGGGGGGCACCTCGAACACGCCCAGCGGGCCGTTCCAGATCAGGGTCTTCGAGGCGGTCAGGGCGTCGACGAGGCGCGCGACGCTGGCCGGGCCGGCGTCGAGGATCTTGTCGTCGGCCGACAGCGGCTGGCCGGCCGTGACAGGGCGGGCCGCGGCGCCCGGCTTGACCTCGGTGGCGACCACGAAGTCGACGGGCAGCAGGATTTCGCAGCCGCGGGCCTTCGCTTCCGCCAGGATTTCAAGGGCGGTGTCGGCCATGTCGCGTTCGGCGAGCGAGCCACCGATGTCGATGCCCTGGGCGAAGAGGAAGGTGTTGGCCATGCCGCCGCCGATGGCGAGGCGGTCCAGCTTGCCGACGAGGTTCTTGAGCAGGTCCAGCTTGGTCGAGACCTTGGCCCCGCCGACGATGCCGATGACGGGCTTTTTCGGATTGCCGAGCGCGGCGTCCAGGGCGTCCAGCTCGCGCCGCATGGATTCGCCGGCACAGGCGGGCAGAAGGTGGGCGAGGCCCTCGGTGGAGGCGTGGGCGCGGTGGGCGGCGGAGAAGGCGTCGTTGACATAGAGGTCGCCCAGCTCGGCCAGCTGCGCGGCGAAGGCGGGGTCGTTGGCTTCCTCGCCGGCGTGGAAGCGGACGTTCTCCAGCAGGACGACGCCGCCGAGCGGCAGGTCGGTGATCATGGCTTTCGCCTCGTCTCCGACGCAGTCGGTGGCGAACCGGACCGGGGCGCCGAGCAGGCGTTCGAGGTCGTCGACCACGGGCCGCAGGCTCATCGACGGCACGACCTTGCCCTTGGGGCGGTCGAAATGGGCCAGCAGGGCGACCCGGGCGCCCGCGTCGCGCAGGTTGTTGATGGTCGGCAGGGCGACGCGCAGCCGGGTGTCCTCGGTGACCCGGCCGTCCTCCATCGGGACGTTGAAGTCGACGCGGACGAGGGCGGTCTTGCCGGCGAGGGAGGGGGCGTCGTCGAGGGTGCGGAAGGTCATCGCTGTATTCCTGTCTCCTCCGCGTTCGCGCAGCGGAGGGGGAGGTGGCGCGGCGCGCTGGCGCCGTGACGGAGGGGTTCTTGAGCCGGAAGGGATCGGTGGGGCGTCAAGAGCCCCTCCACCGCGTCGCGGTCCCCTCCCCATCGCCAGGCGGCGACGGGGAGGAGACGAGATGTCTACAGAAACTTCGCCATCACCAGCGCCGTGTCGCTCATGCGCGTCGCGAAGCCCCATTCGTTGTCGTACCAGCTCAGCACGCGGGCCAGCTTGCCGTCGACGACCTGGGTCTGGGGCAGGGCGGCGGTGGAGGAGGCGGCGATGTGGTTCAGGTCCATGGAGACGACGGGGTCCGTGGTGGTGGCCAGCACGCCCTTCATCGGGCCGTCGGCGGCGGCCTGGAGGGCGGCATTGATCTCCTCGACCGTCACCTCGCGGCCGGCGACGACCTTGAGGTCGACGACCGAGACGTTGGGGGTCGGCACGCGGATCGAGGAGCCGTCCAGCTTGCCCTTCAGGGCGGGCAGGACCAGGCCCAGGGCCTTGGCCGCGCCGGTCGAGGTCGGGATCATCGACAGGCCGGCCGCGCGGGCACGGTAGAGGTCCTTGTGCATCGTATCCAGCGTCGGCTGGTCGCCGGTATAGGCATGGATGGTGGTCATATAGCCGCGCTCGATGCCGAACAGGTCGTTCAGCACCTTGGCGACCGGGGCCAGGGCGTTGGTGGTGCACGAGCCGTTCGAGACGATGATGTCGTCGGCGGTCAGGACGTCGTGGTTGACCTTGTAGACGATGGTCTTGTCGGCGTTCTCGCCGGGGGCGGAGATCAGCACGCGTCTGGCGCCGGCCTTCAGATGGGCCTCGGCCTTGTCGCGGGCGGTGAAGATGCCGGTGCACTCGAAGGCGATGTCGACGTTCAGGTCCTTGTGCGGCAGGTTGGCCGGGTCGCGCTCGGCCGTGACCTTGATCTTGCCCAGGCCGACGTCGATCCAGTCCTCACCCGAGGTGACCGTGCCCGGGAAACGGCCATGGACGCTGTCGTACTTCAGCAGGTGGGCGTTGGTGGCCACGGGCCCCAGGTCGTTGATGGCCACCACCTCGATGTCGCGGCGGCCGTGCTCGACGATGGAGCGCAGGACGAGGCGGCCGATGCGGCCGAAGCCGTTGATGGCGACGCGGACGGTCATGGGGCAGGTCTCCTTGAGGGC
>CAMCIP010000168.1 GCA_945874855.1 Brevundimonas vancanneytii | reverse complement strand
CGCGCGCGAGGAGCGGTATCTGTCGGCGAAATTCGGCGCCCCCTATGAGGCCTATCGCGCCCGGGTGCGGCGATGGCTGTGATCCCGCCCGAGGACGAGCTGTCGGTCATGGCCATGGAGGAGCTGGACGCGGCCCTGGACATGAGCTTTGCGGCGATGAAGCGGATCACGCCCTGGGGCGACGTCTTCCCCGGCTTTGCCCCCTCCGGCCGCGAGGTGGAGGTGGAGCGTCGATACCTGTGGGCCCATGAGCCCGCGGGCGGCATCCTGATCGAGGTCGAGGTGCGGGATCCGGCGCTGAAGGTGGGGGCCGAGGTCCGGGCCACCTTCGCCCCGCCGGACTGATCGCGCCAAACGCGGGCGTTCGACGCGTCGAACGGGAATCGCTTTGCCCCGGCCGCCCGCTTGGGCCATCATGGTTAACGTCATCTTGGGGGGATCGGGCGTGACGGATTTCAGTCCGGAATTCGGGGGGGCAGTCGCGGGCTTTGAGCCGGTTTCCAGGCCCCTGTTCCTGGGCGTGGACCCGATGCTGGCGGCATTCGCCCTTCTTTTGCTTCTGATCGTCGGAGCTGCCGCGTGGTGGCTCGGAAAGATTGAGGGGGCCAGAAACGGGCCCGACACGGCGCCCGCCGAGATCCACAAGATGGTGCTTGAGGCCTCCCAGTCCGCCCTGGCCGCGCCCAGCAACCTGATTCACCAGAAGGCCCAGGCCCTGCGCGCCATGATCGACAGCCTGCTTGGACCGGTCCTTGTCGTCGCCAACGGCCTGGGATCGGCGGTCAAGAAGCTGGACGAGGCGCTGAAGGGCGAGGTCAAGGACGAGAGCCCGGCCAAACCCGCCACCCAGGGCCATGCCGCCACCTCGCCGTCCGGTTGCTCCTGCGGGCATGAGGCCAAGCCCGGGGCCTGCACCTGCGGTGCCGCGCCGGCCGCGGCGGCGGCCAATGCTCTTGCCTTCAACCATGTGACGATCGTCGGCCTGACCCCGACCGCATGCGCACCTGCGGCGTCGACCTGCGCCACACCCCCGGCGCCGGACAAGCCGAAGACCCGCAAGATGACCCATGAGGAGCAGGTCGAGGCCCTGGCCAAGGCCGTGCGCGCCTTTCACGATCACTGGTCCCAGTCCGACGCCCGCATCCGCGAGCTGAAGGCTGCCCGGGCTGCCCTGTCCAAGGTCCCGCCCCGGCACGCAGGGCACGGATCGGGCCACGATGCCCATGGCGGAGACGGCGAGCATGGCCGCAAGCGCGTCTGGGATCACTGACGCCAACGGGGGGCGGGCCCTCCCCAAGCGCCCCGGCACGGTCTAAGACCGTCCCATGAAACTCGCATCGCTCAAGCATGGCCGGGATGGCCGCCTCGTGGTCGTGTCGCAGGACCTGGCCTGGTACACCGACGCCTTCCTGATCGCGCCCACCCTGCAGGCGGCGCTGGACGACTGGGACGACTGCGCGCCCCAGCTGCGGGCGCTGGCCGAAATGCTGGAACATGGGGCCGCGCCGCGCGGCCGGTTCCATGAGCGGGAGGCGGCCGCCCCCCTGCCCCGCGCCTATCAGTGGGCGGACGGATCGGCCTATGTGAACCACGTCGAACTGGTACGGAAGGCGCGCGGCGCCGAGATGCCCGCCAGCTTCTGGACCGACCCGCTGATGTACCAGGGCGGGTCCGACGGATTCCTCGGTCCGCGCGACGCCATTCCGTTGGCGGACGAGTCCTGGGGCTGCGATCTGGAGGCCGAGGTGGTGGTGGTCACCGGCGACGTGCCCCAGGGCGTGACGCCCGAGGAGGCCCGCGACCACATCCGCCTGGTCGGCCTCGTCAATGACGTGTCCCTGCGCAATCTGATTCCGGCCGAACTGGCCAAGGGGTTCGGCTTCGTCCAGTCCAAGCCGGCCAGCGCCCTGTCACCCGTCTTCGTGACGCCCGAAGCCTTGGGCGAGCGCTGGAAGGACGGCAAGCTGCACGGGACGCTGACGGTCGACCTGAACGGCGCCCCGTTTGGCCGGGCCGATGCGGGCGTGGACATGACCTTCGACTTCGGCGTGCTGATCGCCCATCTGGCGAAGACGCGCTCGCTGGGGGCCGGCTCCATCCTGGGCTCGGGCACGGTGTCGAACCGCGACGCCGACGGCGGCCCGGGCAAGCCGGTCGCCGAGGGCGGGCTGGGCTATTCCTGCATCGCCGAGGTGCGCACGGTCGAGACCCTGTTGCGGGGCCGACCGGAAACGGAGTTTCTCAAGCCCGGCGACGTGGTGCGCATCGAGATGCTGGACGAGAAGCACCACTCCATCTTCGGCGCGATCGAGCAGGTGGTGGAAACCGCCTGATCGGTCCGGACGGTCAGTTCGCCCGGATCACCTGCGCCGAGAAACGCTCCATCTCCTCCTCCTGGGGCGACATCTGCAGCAGGAGCAGGTCCAGGCCCGCGGCCTCGAATTCCTCGATCCGTTCCCGGATAGACTCCGGCGTGCCGACGAAGCCGGGGCGCAGGCCGCGGTTGGAGACGCTGTATTCGCGGATCTTGAGCTCCCGCTCCAGCTGGGTGCCCGACAGCCACTGGTCGAAATTGGCGAAGCCGGCGGGCGGGCGACCCTCGGCCAGGCCCGGGATCTCGGTGATGCGCGCCAGTTCGCGATCCGCCTCGGCCTGGCTGTCTCGGACGATGGCATAGCCGGCCATGCCGTACTGCATGGGAGGCAGGCCGAGGGCCTCGCGCCGGGCCCGCATGTCGGCGACCTTGGGGGCGATGTGCTCCGGCGCGTCGCCGTGCATGACATAGGCGTCGCAGTGGCGGGCGATCAGGGCCTTGGCCGCCTCGGACTCGCCGCCGGCATAGATGACCGGGCGAGGCCGGTCGGGCGTCGACAGGGGCTTGGGCTGGACGATGGCGTCCTTGAGCGCATAGAGGGCGCCGTCGAAATCGACGTGATCCTCCGTCCACAGACGGTCGACGACCTGCAGCCATTCGGCGGTGCGGGCATAGCGGTCGTCGTGCTGGTCGAACTGCAGGCCATAGCTCTCGGCCTCCTTCGCCCACCAGGACGAGACCACGTTCAGCGCCAGGCGCCCGTTCGAGATGCGGTCGATGTTGGCCGCCTGTTTGGCGAACAGGGCCGGCTGGTGAAAATTCGGCCGCACCGCCACCATCAGCTCGATCGTCTCGGTGATGGCCGCCAGCGCCGCGGCCGAGGACCAGGCGTCGAGGGCTGGCGCCTGGATGCCCTTGATGTCGTTCAGGTTCAGCTCGGCGATCAGGGTCAGGTCCCAGCCGATCTGCTCGGACCGCTTCACCAGCCGCGACAGGTTTTCCCAGGAGGCCTCGCGCTCGTCATCGACATTGCGCAGCCAGCCGCCGAAGACGGGCGCCCAGTAGCCATATCTCATCGCGTCTTCTCCTCGGCCACGATGGCCTTCAGCCAGGTCACCAGATCGTCGTGGGGGTCGAAGCCCAGCACCTGGACCGGATTGGCCACGAAGTTCGACAGGCCGTTGATGTCGTAGAAGAGGACGTCGCCGGTCCGGTCGTCGATCAGATATTCGACCCCGCCGACCTCCAGCCCGCCCGCGACGGCGAGGCGCTCGACGGCGGCGATGATCTCGGGCGGGGGCTCGGCCCGGGTCATGGTCAGGGTCGGGGCGCCGGGCCGGATCAGGCAGGCGTCGGCCGGGCACAGGTCGAAGGCGTCGCCCGGGCTCTCGATGTCGAGGGCGTAGAGGTATCTGCCGTTCAGGGTCTCGACGCGGGTGATCCGGCCGTCGCGGCGCGGGGCGTATTCCTGGATCAGGGAGAGGCCGTTGACCCCGACCGGGCACCAGTTTTCGCCCGCAGCCTCGGCCAGTTTTTCGGGCGTCTCATAGCGGGTGATGCCCGCGCCGGCGCCGCCGATGTCGGCCTTGACCAGGACGGGGAAGCGCAGACCCTCGGCCGCCGCCGGGATGTCCGCCTGGCGGTGGGCGACGCGGGTCGCCGGCCCCTTCAGACCCAGGCGGGCGATCAGGCTCATCTGGCGCGCCTTGGAGGTGTCGATGTTCAGCGCCGAGGCGTTGACCACCCGCGTGCCCAGCCCCTGCCAGTGCTCGAACAGGCTCTGGGCGTAGAAGATCGGGTGCTCCGGCTCCCGCAGGAAGGACGACATGGCCACCCGGCTGAACACCACCCTTGCCGGCGCGGGCGAGGCGGCCGGGTCGAAAGTGCTGCCCGCCAGCGGGACCCTCACATGGCTGACGCCATGCCGGTCCAAGGCCGCGAACAGGGGCTCGAACCAGTCGGGATGCTCATAGACGACGGCGAGGTCGGGAAGGTCGGCGGTCATGGTTCGCCAGATGCGTTACACCTCGATGAAACGCAAGAGGGCCGTCGCGATTGCGTGTCACGGCCACCCGCGCTATCGACCCCGCCTGCCGACCGGCCTGTGCGGGCGTGGTGGAATTGGTAGACGCGCCGGACTCAAAATCCGGTTCCGAGAGGAGTGTCGGTTCGAGCCCGACCGCCCGCACCATCTTTTTTGTCCTATCGCTCGCGCCGCGGGCGCTCGCTGCTTGAGGACGGGGGTGCCTGTCCTGCCGCTCGCGCCGCGGGCGCTCGCTGCTTGAGGACGGACTCAGTCCGCGGCCTGGTACACCACCACCCCGTCCACGATCGTATAGACCGCCTTCGCCCGGGGGATGTCGGCGATCGGGACGGTCATGAGGTCGAGGTCGAAGACGGTGAAGTCGGCGCGTTTGCCGACCTCGATCGTGCCCAGTTCGTCCTCGCGGAAGCTGGCCCAGGCCGGCCAGAGGGTGAACATCTTCAGGGCGGTGGCGCGGTCGACGGCCTCGCCGGCGCGCCAGTCGGGGCCCTGGAAGCCGGCCAGGTCGCGGCGGCCGACGGCGGCGTAGAACTCGATGGCGGGGTCGCCCCGCTCGACCGGCGCGTCCGAGCCGCCGACCACGATCACACCGAGGTCCGACAGGCTGTTCCAGGCATAGGCCCCGTCCAGACGGGCGTCGCCGAGACGGGCGGGGGCGAAATGCAGGTCCCCGATGGCGTGGCTGGGCTGCATGGAAGCGACGATGGGCAGGGTCTGGAAGTCGCCATAGTCGGCCGGCCGCAGGATCTGGGCGTGTTCGATGCGCCAGCGCACATCGGCACCGTTGGGGCGTTCCGACGCCGGGACCCGGTCCAGGGCTGTGGCGTACCAGGCGGCGACCGAGGC
>CAMCIP010000167.1 GCA_945874855.1 Brevundimonas vancanneytii | reverse complement strand
CACGCCGATCACAGCCCGGCCTATTGGGCCGTGGTCCAGCGCCTGATCGGCGATCCCCGCCCGCACCGCCGCTGGCTGCGCGCCCACGGCGCGGCCCTGCACGCTGTCGGCTGAGGCGGAACGAAGCGGGATCAAACCTGCCTTATTGCCTGACGCCCCGCGCAGCGGTCCAATCGGGCCGACCACGACCCAGGAGACCGCGCATGGCCCGGACCAAATCGGCGCTGGACCACCTCAGAGGCGGGCGCACGCCGCATATCGTGCACATGATTCCGCCGGGCGCTCCGGGCTTCAGGGAAGCCAACGGCGGTGCCATGGTCGTCTCGTCGCCGGCCGAGGTCGACGCCCTCGTGCGCGGCGTGGGCCCCGGCGAGGTGATCACCCTGGATGATCTGCGCGCCGCCCTCGCCCGTCGCCACGGGGTGGCCGTGGCCTGCCCCGTCTCGACCGCCATCTTCGCCGGCATGTCCGCCCGGGCGGCGGAGGAGTTGCGTCAGGCAGGGGCCGCGCGCGAGACCCTGACGCCATGGTGGCGCGTGCTGAAACGCGGCGGCTTCCTGAATCCCAAACTTCCGGGCGGCGTCGAGCGCCAGCGCGCCCTGCTGGAAGCCGAAGGGGTGAAGGTCACCACCCTGCGACGTCAGCTGGCCGTGTTCGACCACGAAGGCCTTCGGCCGAAGCCGCCTCTCGAGACGCTCGTCGCCGGCTAGAAGAACAGCGGCTCGCTCTTTTTCTCCGGGGGTGGAGACGGCTCGGGACGGCGGGGCTCCGTGGGCTGGGGCGCGGTCGGGCGCACCACCGGCCGGTCGACCGGGGGCAGGGGCTCCGGGTCCTCGCGCTCCACCTCGGCACCGGCGACGATCTCTGTCCCCTCGGCGTAGGGGTCCTCGATCGACTCCATCAGCTGCCCCATGGGATCGGGCGGGACCCAGCCCTCGGGCATGGGCGGGCCGTCGGGGATGCGCGGGGCGCTGAGGCGCGGCAGGGCCGCCTCCATGAATCCCTTCCAGATCGCCGCGGGGGCCGCGCCGCCGGTGACGCCGCGCATGGCCGTATTGTCGTCCTTGCCGACCCACACCGCCGTCACGAAGCCGCCGGTGTAGCCGACGAACCAGGCGTCCTTGTAATCCGAGGTCGTGCCGGTCTTGCCCGCCAGATCGCGGCCGGAGATGGCGACGGACCGCGCCGTGCCGCCCGTGACCACGCCGCGCAGCATCTGGTTCATGTAATAGAGCGGCGGGTTCGAAATCGCCTGGACGGCGGTCGTGTCGCGGGCCCCGCGCTGATAGATGACCCGCCCCTGGGGCGTGCGGATGCGGGTGATGCCATAGGCCTGGACCCGCTTGCCGCCGTTCGAGAAGGGGGCATAGGCCTGGGCCATCTCCAGCGGCGACACTTCCACGGCACCCAGGGCCATGGCCGGCTCCAGGCCCACCGGGCTCTCGATGCCGAGACGCCGCGCGGTCCGGGCCACCTGATCGCGGCCGATCGTGTCGGCCAGCCGCACGGCGACGGTGTTGGTCGACTGCGAGACGGCCGTGGCCAGGGTCATGCGGCCGTTGAAGCCACCGGAATAGTTGCGCGGCGACCAGCTGCCGATGCGGATCGGCTCGTCCACCACCGGGGTCTCGGGCGTGTAGCCGGCCTCCAGGGCGGTCAGATAGACGAAGGGCTTGAAGGCCGATCCGGCCTGACGGCGGGCGTCGACGGCCCGGTTGAACTGGCTGTCGGCATAGGAGGCCCCGCCGATCATGGCGCGCACCCGGCCATCGCCGTCCACCGCCACCAGCGCCGCCTGCTGGACGCCCTTGGAGGCGTCGCGTTCGAGAATGCGGCGCACCGCGCGCTCGGCCGAGGTCTGCAGCGTCAGGTCCAGGGTGGTCTCGATGATCAGATCCTCGGTCGGCTCCGCCCCGATCAGGCCGCGCACCTCGGAATCCAGCCAGTCGACGAAATACTGGGCGTGCTGGGTGGCCAGGGTGCGCGACACGCGAACGGGTTCCAGCACGGCGGCGGCGCGCTGGTCGGCGGTGATCACGCCGCTCTCGGCCATCTCGTCCAGCACCACGGTGGCGCGGCCGGCGGCGCGCTTGCTCTCCGAAACCGGCGAATAGCGCGAGGGGGCCTTCAGCAGGCCGGCCAGGAGCGCGGCCTCGCCGACCGTCAGGTCCTTGGCCGCCTTGTCGAAATAGCGCTGCGACGCCGCCTCGATCCCATAGGCGCCGGCCCCGAAATAGACCCGGTTCAGATAGAGGGCGAGGATCTCGTCCTTGGAGAATTTCAGCTCCAGCCAGACCGCCAGCATCAGCTCCTGGGCCTTGCGGCGCAGGGTCTGGTCGGGCGTCAGGAACAGGTTCTTGGCCAGCTGCTGGGTGATGGTCGAACCGCCCTGGACCACCCGGCCGGCGCGCATATTGGCCACCATGGCCCGCACCATGCCGACGGGATCGAAGCCGGGGTGCCAGCGGAAACGCTGGTCCTCGATGGCGATGAAGGCCGCGGGCACATAGTCGGGCAGGGCGTCCAGGTCCGCCGGCGGGGCCTGCTGGGTGCCGCGCACCGCGATCAGGGCCCCGTTGCGGTCCAGATAGGTGAAGGACGGCTGGCGATCGATCTCATACAGCGAGGAGGTGTCGGGCAGGCCGCGCGCGAACACGGCGAAAAAGGCGACGAGGAAGATCACCCCCCAGACGGCCAGGACCCCGCCCCAGTAGAGGACGCGCTGCAAGGGCGTGCGCACCTTCTCCGGCCCGCTGCGTCCAAACCCGTTCATGCCGAACCGCGCCATTCCCGCCCTCTGCCTGCTCGCCCGACCCTAGCGGGCCCGACCGCGCGGCGAAACCGGCGATCGGCCCATACCTGGCCCAGCATTCCGCCGAAACGATGACGCATTCGTGAGCGCCGGGTTCAGGTTTCAGTTCGGCAGGGTCAGTTCGAACGTCGTGCCGGCCGGTCCGGTCTCGACCAGGCGCAGGTCGCCCCGGTGACCGGCCGCCAGCTCGCGCGCGATCGACAGGCCCAGACCCGTCCCCTCGGGGCCGGCGGCGGAGACGAAGGGCTGGAACAGGCGGGCGCGGATACGCTCCGGAATGCCCGGTCCGTCGTCGGCTATTCGGATGACCGCACGGCCGTCGCGCGTCTCGGCCGAGACGCGGATGCGCCCCTTGCCCCGGCCCACGGCCTTGCGCGCGGCATCGGCCTCGATGACCTGACGCGCATTGCGCAGCAGGTTGACCAGGATGCGGTTCAGCTGATCCGGATCGGCCCGCACGGAAAAGCGCGCGGGGATGGCGCGAACCAGCCGCACCCCGCTGCCGTCCAGTCCGGCGTCCTCGGCGGCGGCGACCACGGCGGGCGCCAGCGCCAGGCGATGCAGCTCGGCCGGCGGCTCCTCGGACTTGCCGTAGTCGAGCACATTGCGGGTCAGGGAGGCGGCGCGGCCCAGCGCCCGTTCCAGCCGGGGCAGGGCCTTGGCCACCTGGGGGTCCGAGGAGGCCGAGAGCCGCTCGGACGCCAGCTGGGCCGAGGTCAGCATGTTGCGCAGGTCGTGGTTGATCTTGGCCACCGCCTCGCCCAGCGCCGCCAGTCGCGCGCGGGACCGCAACGACTGGCGCACCTCCTCCTGCATGCGGGCCAGTTCGCGCTCGACCTGGCCGATCTCGTCGCCGCGGTCGGTGGGGGACGGGCCGGGGGCCTCGGGGTCGGCGGCGAAGCTCTCGATCGACTGGGTCACGCGCCGCAGGGGCCGCAGCACCAGGAAGGCGAGGCCGGCGTACAGAAGCAGCCCCGCCAGCGCCGACAGGCCCAATGAGAGCAGCAGGATGTTGGCCAGATAGGCCGCCAGCTCCCGCTTCAGCGGCTCCGCCGGAGCCAGGATCTCGACATAGTCGCCCGAGCGATAGCGCGGCCGGGCCTGGACCCGCAGCGACCGGTCGGGGTGGCCGAACAGGGTGGTCCAGGGGTCGGTCAGGCGGGCGGCGAGGTCGCGCCGGCGCAGGTCGATCAGATCCGGCGCACGCGGCAGGTTGGGGGCCTGGAGCAGCAGCCGCCGCACGCCCTGTTCGCCGACGACCACCGCCTGCACCCCGCCGATCGCCAGCAGATCCTCGGCCACGTCCGGCTCGACCATGGAATAGGGCAGGGCTTCGACCCCGACGGAGGCCAGCTCCGCCGCCTGAAGCCGGTCCAGCAGCCAGCGCTCGTGAAAGGAGGCCGCGCCCGGGGCCACGATCAGGGCCTCGACCGCGAGGGTGAAGGCCACGGTCAGCAGCAGCAGGCGCCAGGCCAGGCCGCGGCGCGCAGGCGCCCGCGGCGCCCAAAGCCCCCGCATCCGGTCCAGCACCTGGGCGCGGGTCATCATGTGACGCCCGCCCTTCCCAGGCGTGTCTGCACCAGCCGGATGATCAGCGGCAGAAGCAAGGACAGAAAGGCCACCCCCATCAGGGGCCAGAAGAATTTTGACACCAGCAGGTTCAGGTCCGGCTCCACCCCCGCCCGCATCAGGTCGCCCAGACCCGATCCGATCCAGGTGTAGATGAAGGTCGAGGGCAGGAGGCCCAGGAAGGTGGCCAGGACGTAGGGCCGCAAGGGGGCGGCCACCATGCCGGCGGTGGCGTTGATGAGCACGAAGGGCACGCTGGGGATCAGCCGCAGGGTCAGCAGGGTGACGAAGGCGTTCCGGTCGATGCCGCGCGCGATCCGGTCCATCAGGCCCGCCTGGGCCGCGAACTTTGCCCTCAGCCAGGTCCCCAGGGCCGTGCGGTAGATCAGATAGATGACCACCGAGCCCAGGGTCGCGCCGGTGGACTGGGCCAGGGCCCCCACGACCGGCCCGAACATCAGTCCGCCGAGCAGGGTCAGGAAGACCGGCCCGGGAATCGTGCTGGCCGTGGCCAGGGCATAGACCAGAACGAAGGCCAGCAGCGCCGTCAGATAGTTGTCCCGGGCATAGGCCTGGAGCCCAAGGCCATGCTCGCGGATCAGGTCCATCGACAGATACCGGTTCAGGCCCAGGGCGAAGAAGGCCACCACCAGGCCGGCGATCACGGCGATGGGCGCGAGCCGCAGCGCCCACTGCGCCGGCGTGCGCCGCTGCGGGGGCGTGTCGGACGGCGTCGCGGGAGGCGTTTCGATCATCGAGTCTCCGCCGGATCGCCCGGGGTGTTGACGCCGCGGCGCAGCGGCCGTATACGCCCGCCCTTCCTGCGGCGGACGGCAATCGTTGCGTCCGTCCTGACGATCAACCCCGGAGCCGACCGTGAAGCGGACCTATCAGCCGTCCCGACTCGTGCGCAAGCGCCGTCACGGCTTCCGCGCGCGGATGGCCAC
>CAMCIP010000166.1 GCA_945874855.1 Brevundimonas vancanneytii | reverse complement strand
CGGGGCGGGCAGGGACTGACGGCCCACGGACTTGGCGGCCGCGCGGGCGACCGCCTGACCGCCGCCTTCCCGGTGGAGGAGGGCGATGACCTGCTGCTGGTCACCTCCGGCGGCCAGATGATCCGCACCCCGGCGGCCCAGGTCCGCGTCGTCGGCCGCGCCAGCCAGGGCGTCACCATCTTCCGCACCGCCGATGGCGAAAAGGTCGTCTCCGTCGAACGCCTGCCGGAAAGCGGCGGGGATGACGAGGGCGAGGGCGGGGCGGCGTAGTCGTTACTCCTGCGTCGGCCGAGGATCATAATGCTTCACGTCGACGGCGCCCCCGCCACCGCCTCCGACCTGGGCTACCTCGCCCTGGTCAACTACGGGGCCTACACCTCCTTCCGCGTCGAGGGCGGTGGGGTGCGGGGGCTGGACCTGCATCTCGCGCGGCTGGATGCGGCAGCCGTGGCCCTGTTCGGCGAGGCCGTCGGCGAGGCGCGTTTGCGGGCCCTGATGCGCCAGGCGCTGGGCGAGCGGGCCGAGGCCTGGTTGAGGGTCAGTCTCTTCTCGCCCCAGATCGGCCACCGCGACGCGACCTGGGTCGGGGTGCCGCGGGTGATGATCAGCGTCTCCGATCCGCCGACCCCGATGGCCGGCGCGATGCGGGTCCAGGTTCGCACCTATCTGCGTGAGGCGCCCGAGATCAAACATGTGGCCACCTTCGGCCTGATGCGGGCCCGGCGCGCTGCCCGCGCCGCGGGCTTCGACGACGCCCTGTTCACCGACGCCGATGGTCGGGTTCTGGAAGGCTCGCTCTGGAACCTCGGCTTCGTCTCCGGCGATCAGGTCACCTGGCCCGCGGGGCCCAAGCTGGAGGGCGTGGCCCAGGCCCTGATCGCCCGGGGGCTGGAGCGGGTGGGTCTGAGCCAGCGCGAGGCGACCGTGCGTCTGTCTGACCTGAGGGACTTCGACCACGCCTTCCTTTGCAACAGCGCCACCCCGGCCGCCGCCATCGCGGCCATCGGCGACCATGCTTTCGCGCCCAACCCCGACCTGATCGCCCGTGTCGCCGCGGCCTGGTCAGAGGCCCCTGCCGCGAAGATCTGACGCGCCCGAACTCCCCCTGATGGAAACCGGGTTACAATGGCGGCGCGGCACGTTCCACGATCGGGGGATGTGCAGCAGCGACACGCCCTTCCCCGCAGGGGCGCAGGCCTCCAATCTGGACTCGATCGACTCGATGGACTCGGTTTTTTCCTGGGGGGAGTCGATCCTGCGGGTCGACGCCCGGACCCTGTTTTTTCGCCCGAACCTTGACCGGGCCGCCCGACGCCTGCTGGATCAGCCCGCTCCCGGGGAGAGGACTTCATGAGAATCGGGCTCTATCCCGGCACCTTCGATCCGATCACCAACGGCCACATGGACATCATCGGCCGGGCGGTGAAGCTGGTCGACCGCCTGATCATCGGCGTGGCCCGCAATGACGACAAGGGGCCGCTGTTCACCACCAACGAGCGCGTGGCCATGGTCCGCGCCGAGGTGGCGCCGCTGGGCGATCGGGTCGAGGTCCGGGCCTTCTCCAGCCTGCTGATGCATTTTGCGGAAGAGCTGGACGCCTCGGTGATCGTGCGCGGCCTGCGGGCCGTGGCGGATTTCGAATATGAGTTCCAGATGACGGCGATGAACCAGCGCCTCAATGCCGACATCGAGACCGTCTTCCTGATGGCCGATCCGCGGCACCAGGCCATCGCCAGCCGCCTGGTCAAGGAAATCGCCCGCCTGGACGGGTCGATCGACAGTTTCGTCAGCCCGGCGGTCTCGGCCGCTGTTCGGGCCAGGGTCAAGGACGCGAGATGAAGGCGACGATTGCGACATTGGCGACCACCATCGCCCTGACGCTGGCGGGCACCGCGGCGGCCCAGGACGGCTGGCGCACCATCGACCCTGCCAATCTTCTGGTCATCGACACCAACAAGGGCCGCGTCGTCGTGGAGCTGGAGCCGCGGGTGGCCCCGGCCCACGTCGTGCGCATCCGCACCCTGGCCGACGGCGGCTTCTACGACGGCCTCGTCTTTCACCGCGTCATCCCGGGCTTCATGGCCCAGACCGGCGACCCGACGGGCACCGGCGGCGGCGACAGCGACCTGCCGGACCTGAAGGCGGAGCTGACCTTTCGGCGCGGGGCCGACAGCGGTTTCGTGCCGGTGCCGGCCGCCGGGGCCAATGTCGGCCTGTTTGGATCCCTGCCGATCGCGACCCAGCCCGACGCCCAGATGATGTTCACCGTGGATCGCAGCGTGCCCGCCAACGGCCTGTTCTGCCCCGGCGTGGTCGGCATGGCCCGCTCGGGCACGGTCGACAGCGCCAACAGCCAGTTCTTCCTGATGACCGGCCGGGCGGACTCGCTGAACGCCCTCTACACACCCTTCGGCCGGATTCTGTCGGGCCACAGCGTGGTCACTTCCATCAAGCCGGGATCGGATCGCGACGACGGGCGGGTCCTGGGTGAGCCTGACCGGATGACGCGCGTGCGCACCGCCGCGGCCCTGCCGGCGGGTGAGCGGCCGTCGGCCCGGGTCATGACGCCGGAAAACCCCGGCTATATGGCTGCGATCGAGGCGGCGCGGACGGCGCGCGGCGCCCAGTTCCAGGCCTGCGATCTGATGCCCCCGGCGGAGGTGACGCCTTGATGCGTGCGACCCTGAGACTGTCCGTCGCCCTGGCGACCCTGCTGGCCGTTACCCCCGCCCTGGCCCAGGACCCGCGGCTCGGGCCGGCCCAAACGCCCGCCATGGTCGAGGACGCGTCATGGCGCGTCGCGGCACCCGAGAACCTGCTGCTGATCGAGACCACCAAGGGCCGGATACTGGTGGAACTGTTGCCCGAGGCCGCGCCCCTGCACGTGGACCGTCTCCGTCTGCTGGCCCGCATGGGGCTGTATGACGGCCTGCCCTGGCACCGGGTGATCGACGGCTTCATGTCCCAGACCGGCGACCCGTTGGGGACCGGCGACGGTCAGAGCCCCTATCCGGACCTGGTGGCCGAGTTCACCTTCCGCCGGGGCCCGGACCTGCCGTTCACGGCGGTGGCGGCGCCCGCCGGCGCCCTGGTCGGCTATGTCCACAGCCTGCCGGTCCAGACCCAGCCCGACGCCGTGATGGCCGGCACTTCGGACGGCAAGGTTCACGTCTGGGGCCTGTATTGCCCGGGCGTCGCCGGCATGGCGCGCGGCGAGGACCCCGATACGGCCAACAGCCAGTTCTTCATCATGCGCCAGCCCTATCCGCCGCTGGACAAGCGCTACACCATCTGGGGCATGACGCTGGAGGGGCTCGAGGTGGTGCGGGCGCTGAAGCCCGGCACGGACGCCTCGGGCATCGTGACCGAACCCGACCGCATGCTGAGCGTGCGGGTCGTCGCCGACCTGCCGGAGGGCCAACGACCCGTGGTGCGTGTGATGCGCGCCGCCTCGCCCGAGTTCGGGGCCATGGTCGCCCAGACACGTTCGGAACGCGGGGCCGACTTTTCGGTCTGCGACCTGACCCTGCCGGTTCAGGTGCTGGACCCGCCACCGCCGCCGCCGCCGCCACCGGCGGGCTGACCGCGTCGGCGACGCCGGCCCGAACGCGCGCCGCCGGCCCGGTCCTCGCGCATCCGCTGCAGCAGCAGGCCTTCGCGCAGGCCCCGATCCGCGACCCGGACCCGCTCGCTGGGCCAGCCCCGCTGGACCGCCTCCAGGATCGCCGCCCCGGCCATGACCAGATCGGCCCGCTCGATCCCGATGCAGCCGTCGGCCGCCCGCCCGGCCGGGCCCAGATTCAGCAGGCGCGTCGCCGCCGCCTCGCACTGGCCTCGCGTCATCCACAGGCCGTCGACCTGGTCGCGCCGGTACCGCTTCAGCCCCAGGTGCACGCCGGCCAGGCTGGTGATCGCCCCCGACGTGCCGATCAGATGCCCGCGGCCTTCGGCGAACAGACCGCTCAGCCCCGGATCGACCCGGGCCGACGATACCGCCGCGGCCATGTGGCCGACCATGGCCTCGAACCAGGCGTCCAGACCCGTCGCGGGCTCGGGAAAGCGTTCCGCCAGGGTCACCACGCCGACGGGCGCGGACATCCAGGCCTTCGTCTCGAAGCCGGGCCCGGCCCGCCGCAGCCAGGACAGCTCGGTCGAGCCGCCGCCCACGTCGATGATCAGGGCGGCCTCGGCGCTGGGGTCCAGCAGGTTGCGGCAGCCCTCGACCGAGAGGCGGGCCTCCTCGTCCGGATCGATGATCCGCAGGTTAAGCCCCGTGCCGCTCCTCACCCGCTCGATGAAGTCCGGCCCGTTCTCGGCCTGCCGACAGGCCTGGGTCGCGACGGCACTCAGCCGGGTCGAGGCGATGCTGCGCCGGGCCAACCGCTCGGCGCACAGACCCAGCGCCTCATACGCCCGGTCCATGGCCTGGGGATCCAGTCGGCCGGTGCGGGTGATGCCCTCACCCAGGCGGACGATCCGGCTGAAGGAGTCCACCACGCGGAAACCGTCGCGCGCCGGGCGCGCGATCAGCAGGCGGCAGTTGTTGGTCCCCAGGTCGAGGGCCGCATACAGCGGAGCCCCCTGACCTTCCTCGCCGCGGCGGGGGGACCGGGCGTCGCGCCCCGCGGGCGCGCCGTCGATCTCCGGCATGGCCGAACTTTCTTTGGGCGGTCCGAAGGCGACCCCCGTCAGGGACGACGATAGCCCCGTCCGGTCCGCGCCGCAAAGCGTAGCTGACGCCAGGATGAACGAGCCGTCCGGACCCCGCTCAGACTCGCGTCGTCACAGTGGGTCCATGCTCAGGATTTCAACCGCCCGCTTCCGTCTCGGCCAGACCGTCCGCCACCGTGAGAACGCCTTTTCGGGCGTGGTCGTCGATGTCGACGCCGCCTATGCCGGCCAGCCGTTCGAGGTCGATCCCGCCGACGCCGCCCAGCCCTACTATCGCGTGCTCTCGACAGGGGCCGAAGGGGGTTTCGTCGCCTATGCGGCCGAGCATGTGCTGGTCGCGGACGCAGGGGAGGGCCGTCCCGGCGACGCGGTCGACGACGGCTGGCTGAGGCGCGACCGCAGCGGCCGGCTGACGCCCGCCCACCACCGGCTTCAGTGACGGCCGCGCTGGCCCCGGCGCGCCCCCGCGCCTAGATTGCACCTGAACGGGCCGCAGAGCCCGCCGGTCGAGGAGCGCGCCCATGTCCGACTTCGAGCACGTCTTTGACGCGCCGCCCGAGGGCGCGGCCGCGGACTGGACCATTCCGCAGACCTGGGGCGCCTATACCGCCGTCGAGCATGAGACGTGGAACACCCTCTATGCGCGGCAGATGAAGATCCT
>CAMCIP010000165.1 GCA_945874855.1 Brevundimonas vancanneytii | reverse complement strand
CGGCCGCGGGGGCCATCAGGGGGCAATGGAAGGGCGCCGAGACGTTCAGGGGGATGGCGCGGGCGCCCAGTTCCTTGGCGCGTTCGATGGCGCGGTCCACGGCGGCCTTGTCGCCCGAGATGACGACGTTGCCGGCGTTGTTGTCATTGGCCACGACGCAGACGCCGACTTCGGCCCCCGCGGCCGCGGCGGCCTCGGCCAGGGCCAGATCCGTCTTCGGCCCGATCAGGGAGGCCATGGCCCCGCGGCCGACGGGAACCGCCCGCTGCATGGCCTGACCGCGCAGCTTCAGCAGGCGGGCGGCATCGGCCAGCGACAGGGCCCCGGCGGCGCACAGGGCCGAATACTCACCCAGGGAGTGGCCGGCGACGAAGGCGGCGCGGGTCACGTCGACACCGAACTCGACCTTCAGGGCCCGCATGGCGGCCATGGACACGGCCATCAGGGCCGGCTGGGCGTTTTCGGTCAGGGTGAGCTGATCCTCGGGCCCCTCGCGCATCAGCCGCGACAGGGCCTGGCCCAGGGCGTCGTCGACCTCGGCGAAGACCTCGCGCGCGGCGGGAAAGGCGTCTGCCAGGGCCGCGCCCATGCCCACGGCCTGACTGCCCTGGCCGGGGAAGAGGAAGGCAGTGGTCATGAAATGCTCGTTTCAGAGATTCTCTGAAGGCTCCGTAGTCGGATCGAGAAAGCTTCGCAACAGCTCACAGGAGTCCCGTGATCTCCCGTCCGGCGAGGACCAGGAAGAGCGCTGCGGCCGCGGCCAGCAAGCCGTTGGAAATCCAGCCGGACCTCCATTCGACCGGGGTCCGGGCCGAATTCAGCAGCCAGATCAGTGTGCCGGCCAGAAAGGGCATGAACAGGCTGCCCAGCGCCCCATAGGCCACGATCAGGGCGAAGGGACGGTCGATGAAGAGCAGGGCCATGGGCGGAAAGGTCAGCCACAGGGCATAGGCGATGAAGGCCGGGCTGCGCGGGCCGCGCACGGCCGGGTCTTCGGCGCGGCCGGCCAGGTGGGCGGCGAAGTCGGCGAACATCAGGCTGACCCCCTGCCAGACGCCGATCAGGCTGGAGAAGCTGGTGGCCCAGAAGCCGACCAGAAAGCCGATCGCCACGGGGCGGCCGAACCGGTCTTCCAGCACCTTGCCAAGGTCCAGCAGGCCGCGATCGCCGCTCTGGAGCGCGGTGCCCGAGGCGTGCAGAAGCTCGGCCCCGACGATCAGCATGGCCACCACGAACAGGCCGGTCACGGCATAGGCGATGCGGTTGTCGATCCGCATCAGGGCGATGAACGCCGGCCCCTTCCAGCCCTTGGCTGCCAGCCAGTAGCCATAGGCCGCCATGGTGATGGTGCCCCCGACCCCGCCGATGAGGCCAAGGACGTAGAAACCCGAATCGCCCGGCAGGGTCGGCCAGACGCCGGTCAGCAGGCGCGGCACGTCGGGCGCGACGAGGACGGCCAGGCCCACCACGGTCACGAACATGATGCCCACCAGGGCGGTCATGATCTTCTCGAACAGGCCATAGCCGCCGATCATCACCAGGCCCAGGCCCAGCACGCCGCTGATCATGCCCCAGGTCTTGAGGTCCAGCGCCGGGAACAGGGCCGTCAGCGGCAGGGCCGAGGCGGTCATGGCCGCCGCGCCGTAGACGAAGCCCCAGACGACCGCATAGAGGCCGAAATAGGCGCCCGCCCAGTTCAGCCGCCCCAGACGCGGCCCGGGCAAGCCGGACCAGCCCTCGAACACCGTGCGGCCGGAAGCGAGGGTGTAGCGGCCGACGCCTTCGGCCAGGGCGATCTTCAGGACCGTGCCGATCAGGGCCGCCCAGAGCAGGGCGTAGCCGAAGCGCGATCCGGCCACGAGGGTGGCCACCAGATCCCCCGCTCCCACCCCGGTCGCCGCCACGACAATGCCGGGGCCGATCAGGGAGAGGGTGCGGGGGGGCGCGTGCGCGGCAGGTTCGGTCATGATCCGAAGCTGGCCCGTCAGGCGGCGTCTGTCACCCTCGGTCGCGCTTGCCGTCGGAGATGAAGGCCCCGGCCAGCCAGCTGATCACGCCGGTGACGATGGCGGCGCCGATCCCGGCCCACAGGCCGTCGACCACGAAGCCGTCGAGGAACAGGGCGGTCAGGCCGATGGTCGCGGCATTCACGACCAGCAGGAACAGGCCCAGGGTGATGAGGGTGATCGGGAAGGTGACCACCACGAGGATCGGCCGGACGAAGGCGTTGACCAGGCCCAGGATCAGCGCCGCCGCGATCAGGGATCCGGTCGAGGAGAAGGCGACGCCCGGCACGAACCGCGCCGCCAGCCAGAGGCCGGCCATGGTCACCAGGGCCTGGACGATGAAGCGGATCATGGACGGGTCTCCTGAACGGTCACGCCTGGATAGCGCACCTTTGCCGGATCAGCTCCCCTCCTCCCGTCGATTTTGCTAGGTCTCCGAGGGAAGGAGCGCCCCATGAGCCTGACCGGTTCCTATGACGAGCAGAACGTGTTCGCCCGCATCCTGCGCGGGGAGATTCCGGCGGCGCGGGTCTGGGAGAATGACCGGGTGCTGGTCTTCATGGACGTGTTTCCCCAGTCAGAGGGGCATGCCCTGATCATCTCCAAGGTCTCGAAGGCGCGGAACCTGCTCGAGGTGGAGGCCGAGGTGCTGGCCGAGCTGGCCGAGACGGCGCGGCGGGTGGCGCGGGCGGCGGCAGCGGCCTTGCAGCCCGACGGCGTCTCCCTCCTGCAGTTCAACGGCGAGGCGGGCGGGCAGACGGTGTTTCACCTGCACCTGCACGTGGTGCCGCGCTGGGCCGACCGGCCGATGAAGGGCCACGGCCATGCGCCCATGGCAGATCCCGAGGCGCTGAAGGCGACGGCCGCCCGCATCGCCGCGGCGATGGACTGACGGCGACGGGATCGGCATAAGCGGCGCAAGCGCATGCGCAGGGCCGGTTTAGCTCAGTTGGTAGAGCGCCAGTTTTGTAAACTGGATGTCGCGGGTTCGATTCCTGCAACCGGCACCACCCCTCACATGCGCTGCGCGGTTTTGAGCGATTGCCTGCGGGGGTCAGCCGGTTAAGGTTGGTTTCCCCGCCGATCAGGATCGTTTCCATGCGCCTTCGTGCCGTCTCGCTCGCCGCCCTCCTCGCTGCTGTTTCGCCGGCCGTTGCATTTGCCCAGACACCCGCAGCCCCGGCGGGCCGCTCCGGCCCGGCCCAGGATGCGGAGCTGCGCGCGGCGCCGGTGTCGGAACTGGTGGCCGAGATCGACATTCCCTGGTCGCGGTTCCAGCTGGACAATGGCCTGACGGTCGTCGTGCATGAGGACCGCAAGGCCCCGGTCGTGGCGGTGTCCATCTGGTACAATGTCGGCTCCAAGGACGAGCCCGCGGGATCGACCGGCTTCGCCCACCTGTTCGAACACCTGATGTTCGGCGGCTCCGAGAATGCGCCGGGCAGCTATCTGGGCCGCATGCGGGCGCTGGGCCCGACCAGCCTGAACGGCACCACCTGGTTCGACCGCACCAACTATTTCCAGACGGTGCCGACGCCGGCCCTGGAGCAGACCCTGTTCCTCGAGAGCGACCGCATGGGCTATCTGCTCGGCGAAGTGGGTCAGGAGGTTCTCGACCTGCAGCGGGGCGTCGTCCAGAACGAGAAGCGCCAGGGCGACAACCAGCCCTATGGCCTGTTCCAGTATGCCCGCCTCGAGGCCCTGTTCCCGGTGGGGCACCCCTATCGCCATTCGACCATCGGATCGATGGCCGACCTCGACGCGGCCAGCCTGGAGACGGTCCGGAACTGGTTCCGCGACAAATACGGTCCCAACAATGCCGTGCTGGTGCTGTCGGGCGACATCGACGAGGCGACCGCCCGGGTTCTGGTCGACCGCTATTTCGGCGCCATCCCCCGCGGACCGGTCAACACGCCGGCCCAGGCGGACATCCCCACCCTGGCCGAACCCGTGTCGATCACCCTGCGCGACCGTGTGGCCAACACCCGGCTGACCCGCAACTGGGTGGTGCCCGGCCTGCTCGACGAGGACGCCGTGGCGCTGAGGGTCGGGGCCGAGATCCTGGGCGGTCTGGCGAGTTCCCGCCTCGGCAATGCCCTGGTCCGGGGCGACGAGACGGCCGTGTCGGTCAACTCCAGCATGCAGGCCTTCCACCGCCTGGGGCTGTTCGGGATTACCGTGAACGTGAAGCCGGGCGAGGATCCCGCGGCCGTGTCGGCGCGGCTCGACGCCGTGATCGCCGACCTGCTGGAGAATGGCCCGACGGAAGAAGAGGTCGCCCGGGTCACCACCCGCTACGTCGCCGGCGTGCTGACGGGCCTGGAACAGGTGAACGGCAAGGCCTCGACCCTGGCCGAGGGCCAGCTCTATGCCGGAGACCCGGACTTCTACCGGCGCGAGCTTGAGGCCTATGCCTCGGTGACCCCGGCCCGGGTCCAGGCGGCCATGCGGCGCTGGCTGACCCGGCCCGTCGTCTCCATCACCATCGAGCCGGGTGAGCGCGAGGCCTATGTCGAGGCGGCCGCCGCGCCGTCCGGCGCCGAGCCGACGCCGGCTGCGCCGATCGCGCGGGTCGCGCGCATGGACATGCCGGGGATCGGCGAGGTCGAGGACCTCGACTTCCCGACGGTCGAGCGCGCGCGCCTGACGAACGGGATCGAGGTGGTCTACGCCCGGGTCGAGACGGTGCCGGTGACCCGGGTCTCGGTGTCGTTCGACGCCGGCTATGCGGCCGACCGGGCCGACCGGCTGGGGGCCCACAGCCTGATGCTGGACCTTCTGGAAGAGGGCACGACCACGCGCGACGCCAATGCCCTGGCGCAGGCCGAGGAGCGCCTCGGGGCCAATATCAACGTGGGCGCGTCCATGGACCGGTCCAGCGCGAACCTGTCGACGCCGAGCGCCAACCTGGCCCCGGCGCTGACCCTGCTGGCCGACGTGATCCGCAATCCCGCCCTGGGCCAGAGCGCGTTCGAGCGGGTCCGGAGCCAGCGCCTGACGGGCATCGCCAGCGAGCGCACCCAGCCCGCCGCCATCGCGCAGCGGGCGCTGCCGCCCCTGCTGTACGGCCCCGACAGCCCCTATGGCCGCGGCTTCACCGGAACCGGAGACGAGGCGACCGTCCGTGCGCTGACGGTCGCCGACATGGCCGGTGAACATGCGGCCTGGATCCGCCCGGACAATGCCACGGTGTTCGTGGTGTCCGACCGGCCGCTCGACCAGGTCGTGGCGGAGCTGGAGCGCACCTTCGGCGACTGGCAGGCGCCCGCGACGGCGCGGGGCGAGAAGCGGTTCGACGCCGCACCGCCGGCGCCGCGCGCCCGGATCGTCCTGATCGACCGCCCGCAGTC
>CAMCIP010000164.1 GCA_945874855.1 Brevundimonas vancanneytii | reverse complement strand
GTCACGACCTCGGCGGTCAGGCCGGTGCGGGCCAGGTTCTCCCGGAGCCGGCGCAGGCGGGCGGCGTTGCGGTCGAGGGCCACGACGGCAGCCCCGGCGGCGGCCAGCTGCAGCGTCTTGCCGCCGGGGGCGGCGCACAGGTCCAGCACGGTCTCGCCGGGTCGGGGATCCAGCGCCCGGACCGGCACGGCGGCGGCGGCGTCCTGGACCCACCAGCCGCCGTCGGCATAGCCCGGCCAGCCGGTCAGGTCGCCGCGCAGGCGGGTGCGGACCGAGCCGCCGGGCAGGACCTCGCCCTCCAGGGCCCGGGCGAGGGCTTCCGCGTCCTGACCGGGCTTCAGCGACAGGTCGGTGGGCGGCTCCTGGCGGACGGCGGCGGCGATGGCCGCGGCGGCCTCGGGGCCCCAGGACTGGGTCCAGCGGGCGGCGATCCAGTCGGGCAGATTGGCCTGCGGCGGGGCCGGCGGGGCGGGGTCGCGCTCCAGCCCGCGCAGGACGGCATTGACCAGGGCCTTGTAGGGCCGGGTCCTGACCTCGCGCTCGGCCAGTTTGACCGCGCTGGAGACGGCGGCGAAGGCCGGCACGTCCAGCACCCAGCGCTGGGCCAGGGCGATCCGCAACAGGGTGCGGACCTGCTGGGGCGGGGCGGTCTTGAGCCGGGAGTCCAGCGCCAGATCGATCTCGCCCAGACGGCGGAGGGCCCCCATGGCGCAGGCGCGGGCGAAGGCGCGGTCCGGCGGCGACAGGGCCGAGAAGCCCTTGCCGGCCTGGACGGCGGCGAGGCCGTCGCGGCCGGACAGGGCGCCTTCCAGCAGGGCCCCGGCCAGGCGGCGCGCCTCCACCCCGGGGTCCGCTCCGGTCAAACCGAGACCTGGGCGCCCAGCTCGACCACGCGGCCGGGCGGGATGTGGAAGAAGTCGGTGGGATTGGCGGCGTTGCGCATCAGGAAGATGTAGAGCCGGTCCTGCCACAGGGGCATGCCCTGTGTGGCCGAGGGCACGACGGAGCGGCGGCCGAGGAAGAAGCTGGTCGACATGATGTCGAACTTCAGCCCCTGGCGCCGGCAGACGCCCAGGGCCTTGGGCACATTGGGCTGTTCCATGAAGCCATAGGTGATGGTCAGCCGCTTGAAGTCGTCGGACACGGGCTCGATCTGGACCCGCTTGTCCTCGGGCACGCGGGGGCGGTCGGAGGTGCGCACGGTCAGGATGACGTTCTTCTCGTGCAGGATCTTGTTATGCTTGAGATTGTGCATCAGGGCCACGGGCGCGACCTCGGGGTCCGAGGTCAGGAAGATGGCCGTGCCCGGGACGCGGTGCGGCGGGCGGGCGCGCAGCATCTCGATCAGGTCGGTCAGGGGCAGGCTGTCCTTGCGCGTCTTGGCCGTCAGGATCTGGGATCCGCGCACCCAGGTCCACATCACCACCAGCAGGCCGGCGCCCATCACCAGCGGGAACCAGGCCCCTTGCGGGATCTTGAGCAGGTTGGAGGTCAGGAAGACCAGGTCGAGGGTGAGGAAGGGCGTCAGCACCAGCAGGGACAGGCCCGTCGACCATTTCCACAGCCGGCGCACCACGAACCAGGCCAGAAGGCTGTCGACGAACATGGAGCCGGTGACCGCGATGCCATAGGCGGCGGCGAGGTTGGACGAGGTCTGGAACACCGCCAGCAGGAACAGCACGCCGACCATCAGCATCATGTTGACCGCCGGCACGAAGATCTGGCCGGCCTGGCTCTCCGAGGTGTTCAGGATGCTGATGCGGGGCAGCAGGCCCAGCTGGACCGCCTGCTGGGTCACGGAGAAGGCGCCGGTGATCACCGCCTGGCTGGCGATGACGGCGGCGATGGTGGCGATGATGAAGACCGGCCAGTAGGCGATCTGGGGCACCATCATCCAGAAGGGGTTCGCCGCCGCCTCGGGGTGCGCCAGGACCAGGCCGCCCTGGCCCATATAGTTCAAGGCCAGGCAGGGCAGGACGAAGAACAGCCAGCCCTGCCGGATCGGCGCCTTCCCGAAATGGCCCATGTCGGCATAGAGCGCCTCGGCCCCCGTCACGGCGAGGAAGACGCTGCCGAGGATGACGAAGCCCAGAAAGCCGTTGTCGAACAGGAACATGACGCCGTAGTGCGGCGACAGGGCCCGCAGGATCGAGACGTCGTCGAAGATGTGATAGAGGCCGAGCCCGCCCAGAACCAGGAACCAGACGGCGGTCAAGGGCCCGAACCAGCGCGCCATGCTGGCGGTGCCGCGGGACTGGATCATGAACAGGCCGATCAGGATGCCGGCCGATATCGGCAGGACGAAGGCGTCGACCCGTCCGGCCAGGCCCGGCGCGTCCTTCAGCCCCTCGATGGCGCCCAGCACCGACACCGCCGGGGTGATGATGCCGTCGCCGTAGAACAGGGCCGCGCCGCAGACCCCCAGAATGAAGATCAGGGCGCTGCGCCGGCCCACGGCATGCTGGGCCAGGGCCATCAGCGCCAGGGTGCCGCCCTCGCCCTTGTTGTCCGCCCGCATCAAGAAGACGACGTATTTCAGCGTCACGACCAGGATCAGGGCCCAGAACACCAGGGAGACGACCCCCAGAACAGCCAGCTCGGCCGTGCCGCCGGAGCGGCTGTGGGCCAGGGCCTCGCGCATCGCATAGAAGGGGCTGGTGCCGATGTCGCCGAAGACGACGCCGATGGCGCCGATGATCAGGGCGCGCTTGCCTGCGCCGCCGTGACCGCCCGCGTGGCCGCCGTCGCCCGGAGGGGGCGTCGGGGCGTTCGGTTGGGTTTCGGCGGAGGCCGGGGCCTCGCCGTGGGGGTCAGCCCCGGCCATTCGTGATCTCCGGGACCCGCGGGGAGGCGGCCCTTTGCGCGAAGCCGCGGGGCTTTAGACCCTTTCCCGGGCCGGTTCAATCGCGGCCGGTCGCGTCCGTGACGGAGGGGGCCGGGTCGCGCGTTTGTGAAATGGGCCGCAGACGCCTAATTGAGCGACGGAAACGCCATGTCAGACAGCCAGAGATTCCCCGTCGCCGCCCACGCCCTGGCCTATCTGGCCCACAAGGGCGCCTATGGGCCCGAGGCCGCCGCGCCCAGCGCGGTGCTGGCGGCGTCCGTGCCGACCAATCCGGTGGTGGTGCGCCGGGTGACCGCCCTGCTGGCCAAGGCGGGTCTGATCGCCACCCGGCCCGGGGCCTGTGGCGGGGCCTGGCTGCTGCACCGGCCCGAGGACATCCGGCTGGATCAGGTGCTGGCGGCCGTCAATGGTTGCGCGCATCTGGGCTCACCGCCCGCGGGGGCCCAGGGCTGCCCGGTCGGACAGCATATCCCGCGTCAGGTGGCCAAGGCGCTGACGGCGGCCGAGCGGGCCGCGGGCGACGCCCTGTCGAAGATCACCATCGCCGATCTGCTGGCCGAGGACGCGGAGGTGCTGCGGCCCTTCGCGCCCTCCGCTGCCTGTCCCGTCGCGGCCTGAGCATGCGGCCTCAAGCAGCGCGAAGCGCGCCAGGCCCCCGAACATGAGCCTGCCGTCGCGGGCGCGGCCGGTGATGCTGGTGACCGGGGCCTCGGCCGGGATCGGCGCGGCCCTGGCCCGGGAATATGCCGGGCGCGGCTGGGACCTGGTGCTGACCGCGCGCCGCGCGGGGCCGCTGGAGGCCCTGGCGCAGGATCTGGCGAAGCGGGGGGCGGCGGCCACAGTGCTGACCGACGACCTCGCCGACCCTGAGGCCCCTGCCCGTCTGGTCGCGGCGCTGGCGGCGCGCGGGCTGCAGGTCGACGGCCTGTGCAACAACGCCGGCTTCAGCCGGACGACGGGCTTTCTCAACACCGATCCGGCCGACCATGAGGCCATGATCCGGGTCATGCTGACCGCGCCGGTGGGGCTGGCCCGCCGACTGGCCCCGGCCATGGTCGAGAGGGGGTTCGGGCGCATCCTGAACGTGGCGTCCCTGGCCGGCCGCATGCCGGCGACCGGCGGCGACACCCTGTACGGCCCGATCAAGAGCTTCCTGATCACGGCGTCGCAGGGGCTGCATCTGGAGTTGCGCGGCACGGGCGTGCACGTCACCGCCCTGTGCCCCGGCTACACCCTGACGGAGTTCCACGACGTCAACGGCACGCGGCAGGAAGTATCGGGCGCCTATCCGGCCTGGATGTGGCAGACGGCCGAGCACGTGGCGCGCGTGGGTTACGAGGCCTGCGAGGCGAACCGGCCGCAGGTGACGCCGGGCGTGATGAACACCTTGCTGGCGGGGTTGGCCAAACACCTGCCCGACGCGGTGGCGCTGGACATGGTGGGCGGCCATGCGAAGCGGCTGAAGCGGATCTGAGCCCCGTCGGCGGGGTCGCCGGCCGATCCAGCGGATTTTAAGGGTTCGGCGCCATGCTGCGCTCATGTCGCGTGCCGCCAAGGCTCCCTGCCCGCCCGTCGAGGTCCCGCCTGAACGCCAGTTCCTGCGGCTGATGAGCCATGAGATGCGCACGCCGCTGAACGGGACGATCGGCATGCTGGGCCTGCTGCAGCGGACCCGGCTGGACGGGGCCCAGCGGGCCTATGCGGAGGCGGCGCGGGCCTCGGCCGAGCATCTGCTGGGGCTGGTCAACGATCTGCTGGACTATGCCCGCCTGGAGGCCGGCAAGCTGGAATTCGATCTGGCCCCGGTCGACCCCGAGGCCCTGGTGCGGCAGGTGGCCGAGCTGCTGGCGCCGCGGGCCCATGACAAGGGGCTGGAGATCGTCGGCTGGGCCGAGGGGCCGCCGCTGCGGCTGAACGCCGACGAGGGCCGGCTGCGCCAGGTGCTGTTCAACCTGGCGGGCAATGCGGTGAAGTTCACGGAGTCGGGCGGGGTGGCGGTCCGGGCGCGAACCGAGGCGCTTGCCGAGGGCCGGGCGCGCCTGACCCTGACGGTGGAGGACACCGGCCCGGGCGTGCCCGTGGAGGCGCGGGCCCGGATCTTCGAGGAGTTCGGCCATGCCGAGGCCGGCGACGCCGTGCGCGTGGACGGCGCCGGTCTGGGGCTGGCGGTGGTGCGCCGGCTGGCCGAGGCCATGGGCGGGACCGTGACCGTCGGGGACCGCGCCGACGGGCCGGGCGCCAGTTTCGTCTTCATGGCCGAGTTCGAGGTCGGGCCGGCGGAGTCGACGGGGCCGGCCCCGCTGGCGGGGCTGACGGTGGCGGTGCGGTCGCCCGACCCCTTCGTGCGCGCGGCGGCCGAGGCCCAGGCGCGGGCGTGCGGGGCGACGACGGGCGACGATGCCGATGTGATCCTGGTCGACCATGGCGGCGCCGGCGCAGGTCTGACGCCGCGACCGGACGCGGCCCCGGCCCTGATCCTGCGGCGACCGGCGGACCGCGACCTGATCGGGCGCTCTCGCGGCGC
>CAMCIP010000163.1 GCA_945874855.1 Brevundimonas vancanneytii | reverse complement strand
AACGGCGTCGTCCACGGCAAGGGCTCCGAGGCGCACAAGGCCGCGGTGACCGGCGACACGGTCGGCGATCCCTACAAGGACACCTCCGGCCCGGCGGTGAACCCGATGATCAAGATCACCAACATCGTGGCCCTGCTGCTGCTGGCGGTCCTGGCCAGCGGCAAGATCGTCTGAATCGACGGCACGGCCTGAATGCGAAACGCCCCGGAGAGCGATCTCCGGGGCGTCTTCGTCTGGTTTGGGCCCCGAAGGCGAGGCGGGCGGCTCGGCTCGCTAGTCAGGTCGGCGTTGACCGGGGGCGTCCTCGTCGGTGCGGGGCAGCTGGCCTCGGCCGACGTTGCCCAGAAGCTGTTCGAGCACAGTCAACTCGCGCCCGCGGGTCGGCGTCTCCCGCCGGTTCATTGCGACCTGCTGTCCGTCCTCCAGGCCCAGGGTGCGCACCGAGGCGACCTGATCAGCGTCATTGAAGGTGATCTCGACCACCGTTCTCTGCGACACGGCGGCCGGATTGAAGGTGTATTTCTCCATCGTCTGGCTGACGTAGTACCAGACGTCGTCGCCTTCGAAGAGGGAGGTGGCCGACGGGGATCCAAGGCGCGCCTTGACGGATTCACGCGTGTCGGTGCCCACGACCACGTCGGCAGGTGCGGCCTCGAGGGCCTGATAGCCGTGGCTGCCGACGATCGGAGCGCAGGCGGCCCCGGCGAGCGCCAGGACGACGACGGCCGAGACGGTCTGAATGCGGATCATGAGACGCCTGTGACTTCGTGAGGCCTTTGACCTAGCCCGTGTCCCGTCCTAGTTCAACGCCGCGGCGGAAAAGGGGCCGTTCATCATGCTACGACGACTCTTCGGCCTCAAAAGCGATCCTGACGTCGGCGACCGGCTTTATGGCCACGCCGTCGCCCAGGCGCGCGATCCCCGCTTTTATGCCGAGTTGGGCGTTGAAGACCGGATCGACTCGCGGTTCGAGCTCTATGTCCTGCATGTCCAGCTTCTGGCCCAGCGGCTGCGACAGGACGGCGAGGGCGGGCGCGAGGCCGCCCAGCGCCTGTTCGACGTCTTCGTCTCGGCCATGGACAATGACCTTCGCGAACTCGGCGTCGGGGATCTGTCGGTCGCCAAGAAGATGCGCAAGCTGGGCGAGCAGGTCTATGGCCGGATGAGCGCCTACGAGGGGCCATTGGAAGCAGAGGATTCTCAGGCCCTGACCGAGGCCTTGCGGCGCAATGTGGTGCCGGAGGGGACGGACGCCGCCGCCTCCGTGCTGGCGACCTATGCGCTGGCGTCGCGCGCCCGGCTGGCGCGGCAGCCGGGCGCCGCGCTTTTGGCGGGTCCGGACTGGGCCGAGGTGATCGCGTGACGGACGTCCATCCCTTCAGTCGCCCGATCCGCCTGAATCAGATCGGCCAGGGCGTCACCCGCACCCTGGAACCCGACGCCGCCGAGCGGACGGCCATCGCCCGCTGGCTTGATCTGGAGGCGCTGGACGAGATGTCGGTGGAGGTGACGCTCGCCCCTGCGCACGAGGACGACGTATGGGCCCTGAGCGGACGGGTGCGGGCCCGGGTGGTCCAGGCGTGCGGCCTGACCCTGCAGCCCCTGCCGGCCCTGGTCGATCAGACCTTCAGGGTCCGGCTGGCCGAGGCATCGGAAGTCGTCGAGGGCGAGATCGAGGTGACGCTGGAGGACGATGCGCCGGATCTGATCGAGAACGGTCAGGTCGACCTCGGCCATCATGCCGTCGAGCAGCTGTCCCTGGCCCTGGATCCGTTTCCGCGGGCACCGGGCGCCGAGTTCCAGCCGCCCGAGCCCGAGGCCGAGATTTCTCCCTTCGCCGCCTTGAAGGCTTTCAAGGTCCGCGGGGACGACACCGGGTCCTGACCTCACGTCAGGCGCTTGCATCCGCGGTGCGCGCCGCTATCGTCCGCCGCCCGCGCCGGACCGGGTAATGCGAGAGCTTGATTCACCCTTCCGACGGAACCAAGACGCGGTTCGGCCCGAAACGATCAAGCTCCAGGAGGCCTGACGCTTGCCTGATTCCGTCACCATCTCGATCGACGCCATGGGCGGAGACCACGGCCCCTCGGTGGTCGCCCCCGCGATCGGCGTCTTCCGACGCCGACACGGCGGGGAGGGGGTCAGCTTCCTTCTGCACGGCGACGAGGTGGCCATTCGGGCCGAGTTGACCCGCGCCGCGGTCGACCCGGCGGGCATCGAGGTGCGTCACACCGACAAGGTGATCGCCATGGACGAGAAGCCGGCCCAGGCCATGCGCCGGGGCAAGGGCTCCAGCCTGTGGAACGCCATCGAGGCGGTGAAGACCGGCGAGGCCCATGCCGTGGTGTCGGCCGGCAACACCGGGGCCCTGATGGCCGTGTCCAAGCTCCTGCTGCGGATGTCGGCCCATGGGCTGGAGCGGCCGGCCATCGTGGCCAGCTGGCCGACCTATCGCGGCATCACTGCCGTGCTGGACGTGGGCGCCAACGTCGAGAGTGACGCCGAGCAGCTGGTGGAGTTCGCCATCATGGGCGAGGCCTTCCACGCCGCCGTGCATGGCGTGGCCCGGCCGACGGTCGGCCTGCTGAACGTCGGGTCAGAGGACATGAAGGGTCACGAGGCGGTCCGGGAGGCCGCACGCCTGCTGCGCGAGGGCGGCTTCGGTCTCGACTATCGCGGGTTCGTCGAGGGAGACGACATCGCCAAGGGGACGGTGGACGTGGTCGTGACCGACGGCTTCACCGGCAACATCGCCCTGAAGACGGCCGAGGGCGTCGCCCGATACATTTTCGTTCAGCTGAAAGACGCCCTGACGTCGGGCGTCATGGCCCGCACGGGCGCACTGTTGGCCCTGCCGGCACTGAAGCGGATGCGCCAGCGGATCGATCCCGGAGCCATCAACGGCGGCCCGCTTCTGGGGCTGAACGGCATTGTGGTGAAGAGCCATGGCGGCGCAGACGCCAAGGGTTTCGGCAATGCCATCCGCATCACTGTCGATCTGGCGCGCAGCGACTATCTGGTCAAGGTCGGCGAAAATCTGAACCGGCTCACCGCCGTCCTGGCGGCGCCGTCTCCCGAGGAGACTTCCACGTGAGCGTGACGCGGAGCGCCGTGACCGGCGTGGGAGCCTATTTGCCTGAACAGGTGGTGACCAACGCCGACCTGTCCCTGATCGTCGACACCTCCGACGAGTGGATCGTCGAACGGACCGGCATCCGGAAGCGCCACCGGGCCCGCGACGACCAGCCGACCAGCGACCTGGCCGTCGAGGCCGCGAAGCGGGCCCTGGCGGCTGCGGGGCGGACGGCTGACGACGTCGATCTCATCATCGTGGCGACGACCACACCGGATCTGACCTTTCCCGCCACTGCGGCCATCGTGCAGCGCAAGCTGGGGGCGCCGGTGTGCGCCGCCTTCGACGTCCAGGCCGTCTGCACCGGCTTCGTCTACGCCATCAGCGTGGCAGACGGCTTCGTCGCCCGGGGCCTGGCGAAATGCGCCCTCGTGATCGGGGCCGAGGAGATGACGCGGCTGATGGACTGGACCGACCGTTCCACCTGCGTCCTGTTCGGCGACGGGGCCGGCGCGGTGGTGCTGGAGCCGGTCGAGGGGGCCGGCACGCCCGCCGATCGCGGCATCCTGGGCTTTTCGCTGAGAAGCGACGGCAACAAGACGGAACTGCTCTATGTGGACGGCGGCCCCTCGACGACGGGCCAGGTGGGGCATCTGCGTATGGCCGGCAACCAGGTGTTCCGGCACGCAGTGGTCAATATCGCCGAGGCGGTGACATCGGCTGCGGCGGCGGCCGGCATTCAGGTCTCGGACGTCGACTGGTTCGTGCCGCATCAGGCCAACCAGCGGATCATCAAGGGCGTCGGCGACCGACTGGGGCTGGACGAGAACAAGGTGATCTCCACCGTGGCCGAGCACGCCAACACCTCGGCGGCTTCGATTCCGCTGGCGCTGGATGCGGCGATCCGGGATGGCAGAATCAAGCCCGGCGACCTGATCCTGCTGGAAGCCATGGGCGGCGGCCTGACCTGGGGCGCTTGCGCCATTCGCCTCTAGGCGGAAAAATGTCCTTGGAAATCGCGGAAGCCTGAGCCTTTATGGACGCTTGGCCGGAGGCGTTCTGGAGCAAGCCCAAATGACCGGACCCCAGACCCTGACCCGCGCGGACCTTTGCGATGCGGTGCACGACGCCGTGGGCCTGTCCCGGGCCGAGTGTGCGGACCTTGTCGAGCGGACCCTTGATCTGATCGTCGAGGCGCTCGAGCGCGGGGAAACCGTCAAGCTCTCCGGATTCGGCGTCTTTCAGGTTCGGGGCAAACGCGCGCGCATGGGCCGCAACCCCAAGACCGGGGTCCCCGCCGCCATCAATCCGCGCCGCGTCATCAGCTTCCGCGCCTCGCAGATCATGAAGAGCCGCGTGCACGACGCCCACCTGGCCGTCTGATCGTGCCCAAGGCCCCTGACGCCTTCCGCACCATCTCCGAGGCGGCCGAGGAAGTGGGCGTGCCGCAGCATGTGCTGCGCTTCTGGGAAACCCGCTTCCCCTTTGTCACACCGCTCAAGCGCGCCGGCGGCCGGCGCTTCTATCGGCCACAGGACCTCGCCGTCCTGCGGGGGCTGAAGCGACTTCTGCACGACGAGGGCGTGACCATCCGCGGTGTCCAGCGGCTGCACAAGACGCGCGGCATGAAGGCGATCACCCAGGACGCGGCGTTCGAGTCCGCGCCGCCGCCTGCGGCAGAAGCGGCCGCCACCGCTGCGCCGACGCCATCCACCCATGGCCCCGGCCTCGCGGCCGCCCTGGTGCGGATGGAGGCCGCGAAGGCCCGGCTTGACCGGGTCCTGCAGGCCTGACCGGAATTCCGCCGATTTGGGTTTGCGGCGCGCAAGGCCCCCGTCTATAGGGGCCCCTCCGGAGCGTGGCGCAGCCTGGTAGCGCACTTGACTGGGGGTCAAGGGGTCGCAGGTTCGAATCCTGTCGCTCCGACCATCTTCCCTTGACCCTGAATGCCCTGACCTTCGCGATGCCGTCGCCGCCTGCTGAGGGCGTCGCGGGCTGTCCGGCTGTTCAGTCCTTCTTGCCGCCCTCGGCCCACTTCAGCAGCGGCAGCAGGGGCAGGCCCCAGGCGGTGCCGACGACCAGGAAGTAGAGGGCGTCGATCAGCGGAGATTCGGGCAGCAGGTCGGCCACCGCGATCGCGGCCCAGACATAGACCGCCAGAAAGATCAGCATTCCGGCCGACGCCACGGCCCGGCGCGCGCGCGGGCCCATCAGCGGGTGCTCCGGAACAGGAAGTGGGCGAACAGGCACAGCACGGCGCCGCCCAGGGCCCAGCCGACCCAGAGCCAGCCGTCCAG
>CAMCIP010000162.1 GCA_945874855.1 Brevundimonas vancanneytii | reverse complement strand
CAGCCATATGACGGGCGGCAGGGCCAGCGCCACAAGGATCAACGACGGCCAGCCGGCATTGGCCAGCCGCTCGTCGCGCGCATAGTTGTCGGCCATGACCGCCAGGGTGTCGAAATTGAACGGCCGCAGGATCAGGGTGGCCGGTAACTCCTTGAGCACGTCGACCAGCACCACGATAGCGGCGGTGAACAGGGCCGGGGCCGCGATCGGCAGCTGCACCCGCCAGGCCGCCCCGGTCTCGCCCGCGCCCAGCCCTCGCGCCGCATGGACCATCGAGGGCGTCACCCGCGACAGGCCCGCGTCCACCGGCTCCAGCGCCGCCGCCATCAGCCGGGCGGCATAGGCATACAGCAGCAGGGCGATCCCCGCCGCCGCATTGGCCGACCCGCCCGGTACCACGTTCCACAGCCAGGCGGCAGGCAGCAGCAGGCCGATCGCCATGACCGCGCCAGGTGTCGCATAGCCGAGGCTGGCGACCCGCGCCGTCAGCGGCAGCTTCCGCGCCGCCAGGGCCAGGGCTGTCGCCAGAACGACCGTCACGATCGCGCCCGCCGCGCCGAGGGTCACGGTGTTCCGCGCCGCCGAGATCAGGCGCGGCCAGTCCGGGGTCACATCGACAGACGACCAGGCCAGCCAGCCGGCCGGCAACAGCAACCCCAGAGTGACCAGCAGCAGGCAGTAGAGGAAGGCCAGGACGGCCTTGCCGCCCTCGAGATCGGTGACTGGCAGAGGCCGCCACCGGGCCCCCGTCGTCCCATAGGCCCGGCTGCGACGCCCGGCCCTCTCGATCCACAGCAGCAGGGCGGCGGCCCCCAGCAGGGGCAAGGCAAACTGGGCGGCAGAGGCCAGGGAGCCATAGACGAACCAGGCGCGCACAACCCCGGTGGTCAGGGTCTGAACGTTCAGGAACTGCACCGCACCGTAGTCGGCCAGGGTCTCCATCACCGCCAGCGCCACCCCCGCCGCCAGCGCCGGCCGGGCCATGGGCAGGGCGACGCTCAGAAAGGCCCGGCGGGGTGAGGCGCCCAGGCTGCGCGCCGCCTCCAGAGCGTGGACCGGCAGGTTCACGAAGGCCGCGCGCATGGCGAGATAGACATAGGGAAAGAAGGCGAACCCCAGAATGAAGCCTGCGCCCCACAGGCTGCGCATCCGGAACGGCAGGCCGAAGCCGACTGTCGCCCTCAGCCAGGTGTTCAGCTCGCCCGCCACGTCGAACAGGTCGGCATAGGCATAGGCCACGGCGAAGGCCGGCATGGCGAAGGGCAGGGCCAGGGCCCAGGAGAAGACGTCGCGTCCCGGGAAACGGTGCATGACGACCAGCCATGCCGCGACTGAGCCCAGCACGCCGGTGACAGCCGCCACCAATGCCGCCAGCGTCACCGACGTCAGGGCGTATCGCGCGAGGTCGCGCCCGGCGATGTCGGCTTCTCCTCCCGACATGGCCGCGGCTGCCACGCCGGCCAGTGGCAGGACGGCGACGAGAGCTGCCAGCAGCCCGATCAGCCGCAGCGGCCCCGGCCCCCACCCGACGGCGGGGGCTGGTCCGGTGTCAGGGACGGACGGGACTAGCGCCACCCGGCCGCGGTCATGATCGACTGGGCCTCCGCCTGGCGCCGGCCATAGGCCGAGACGTTCATCGGATGGGCGGCGAAGCCTTCGAACTCCCGCACGCCGGCCGGTGCCTGGACGCCGTTGGCCCCGGGGAACTCGTTGTTGAGCTCCGAATTCATGATCTGCGCTTCCGGTGTGGCGAGGAACTCGAGGAAGGCGATGGCCGCGGCGCGGTTTGGTGCGTTCTTCGCCACACCGGCACCCGAGACGTTCACATGCGCGCCCTGTCCGTCCAGCGACGGAAAGCCCAGCTTGACCTTGTCCGTCAGCGCCACATCCGCGGCGTCGGTGCTGCGGTCCATGCGGATGAAGTAGTAGCTGTTGGTGATGGCGACCTCACAGACCCCGGCCCCGACGGCGCGGATCTGGTCGCGGTCACCGCCCTCGGGCGGGCGGGCCATGTTGGCGACCACGCCCTCGACCCACTGCCGGGTCTTCTGGGGACCCCAGGCCTCCAGCAGGGCACCGACCAGCGAGAGGTTGTAGACGCTGTCCGACGACCGGACGCAGAGCTTGCCACGGAAGCGGGGCGAGGCCAGCTCCTCATAGGTGTCGACCTCCTCGGGCCGAACCTTGGTCGAGTCAAAGGCGACGACGCGGGCGCGGCGGTTGAGGCCGAAGAAATGGCCACCCGGCTCGCGCAGATTGGCGGGCAGGGCGGCGGTCAGGGCCTCGCTGGTCACCGGCTGCAGCAGGCCCGCGTTCTGCGCGCGCCAGAGGGCCCCTGCGTCAGCCGCGACGAAGACGTCGGCCGGACTGGCGTCCCCTTCCGCCTGCATGCGCGCAATCAACTGGTCGGGATTGCCCTCGATGCGGTTGACCTTGATCCCGGTGGCCTTCTCGAAAGCCGCATAGACCTGCAGGTCGCCGTCGTAGTGGCGCGCCGTATAGAGGTTGAGCACGCCGCCGGCCGCCGCGCCGTCCGTCTTTGCGCCGTCGGCCTGGTCGCCGCAGGCGGCCAGGGGCAGGGCGAGGGCGGCCATACAGGCCATCAGGGTCCGACGCAGCGTCATGGGCAACTCCTATGCTCTTGCCGGACTAGGGCCTTTGCGAATTGATCGCAAGAGCAGATCGGGGAACCGCGACGGACGGTAGCGGCAAACTCCGGGAATGGGTGTGTCGCCGCCACGATCCCGCCATCGGCCTTCCGCCACAGGAAGGGCACCGACACGCGCCGGGCGAAAGGGCGGGAAAATGGTCGGAGTGGCAGGATTCGAACCTGCGACCCCTGCGTCCCGAACGCAGTGCTCTACCAGACTGAGCCACACTCCGACTTGGAGGCGGGCTTATAGCCATGCGCCCCGGGCCCCGCAAGCGACGTTCTCGGACCGGGCGTCGGTCCCGTTGTGGGGGCTGCCGTCCGGCTGTTGCATCCCCGGCGGCCTTGGCGTATCTGACCGCCTCCCCGCTTCAGGGCGGGGTTTGCGCCGGACCTGCTGGGGAATGGTGTAATGGTAACACTCCGGTTTTTGGTACCGTCATTCTAGGTTCGAGTCCTAGTTCCCCAGCCATCCGCGTCCGACGCCAATCCCGTTGACGAAAGTCAGTCCGGCGGCCCTCCAGGGCGATAGGCGCCCCGGGCCGACGCGCCTGTGGCCCGCCAGCCAGCCGTTGCACTCCAATCCGCCGCGGCCCTATGGTTCGGGTCGAGAGGGAACGGACATGTCCAGACGCATTGGGGCCCCGGGAGGACCTCTCGCCGCCGCGATCCTGGGCCTGGCCCTCGGTTCCCTGATCTGCGGCGCGGCGGTGGCGCAGGAGGGGAGGACCTTCGTCTCGACCCGACCGACGCCGCGGGTCGAGTACTGGCAGACCCGGCTCATGGCGATCGAGGCCCGGCTTTCGGCCATAGAGAGCCTGGCGCCCGTCAGGCTGCTTTTTCTGGGCGACTCGATCACCGACTTCTGGACCCTGGGAGAAAATCCATGGTTCCCCGGGGCGTTCGGAGGGAGAACAGTCTGGGCCGAGAGCTTCGAAGGGGCCACGCCCGACACCCTTGGGCTCAACCTCGGCATCTCCGGCGACCGCACCGAACATGTGCTGCAGCGAATTCTTCCGAAGTCGGAGGGCGGGCTGGGTCAGCTTGACCGGCCGGACCTCGATCCGGACGTGATCGTTCTGATGATCGGCATCAACAACAGCTGGGACGCCGAAGCGCCGGCCGTGGAGAGTGTGTACGAAGGGATCATCGCCGTGGTCGCGGCCGTCCACCGCCACAGACCCCGGACCGCCATTGTGCTGCACGCCTTGCTGCCCACCCATGAGCCGGATCGCAACGCCGGCCTCGTCGTGCCCGTCAACCAGGCACTGGCCGATTTTGTCGCCGCGCGATCGCAGGACGGATACCTGCATTTCCTCGACCTGTACCCGGCGTTTCTCGATTCAGACGGCCATCAGAACCGGGCGCTGTTCATGGACGGCGTGCATCCGAACGAAAGCGGCTATCGGGTCTGGCGCGACCGGCTCGTCCCGGTTCTGGCTGCGATAAGGTGAGCGACCCGAGGGCACAGTCGGGGACGCCGGTGACCCTGCAGAATCGACGGGCTGTCTGTCGGGCTATTTCACGGAGAGACGCGACATGAGACTGCCGGCCAGACTGGTAATCCTCGCGTCCTTGATATGTGCCCTTGCTCTGTCCGTGCCGGTCCGGGCGCAGCAGGGGCCGTACTGGTCAGTCAGTGTGGGTGGCGCGACCCTGAGCTGCCGCGATCATCGCAATATGGCGGTGCCGATCTGGTTCGATCGCAACATCGGCGACGCGGCCATCGCGCGCCGGTTTCCGAACGGGTCGATGTTCATCGCCTTCAATCCCGACGCCATGCAGCGGATGACGCCCCTGGTGCAGGTCTTCGTCTTTGCACACGAGTGCGCGCATCATGCCTTGCTGCCCGGACACAGCGAAAGCCAGGCCGATTGCTGGGCCGCCAGCGTGGTCCGTCGTCAGGGTTTCGTGCGCACCAATGCCCAGCTGTCCGAGATCATGCGCCAGTTCGCGGGGAACCCCGGATCCGCCATGGGGCATCTGCCGGGGCCCCAGCGGGCGAACCTGATCGCGCGCTGTTCGATGTGGTGAGCGGGCCTGTCGCTTTCTTCATTTGACGCCACCGCGCGCCCGGCGGAAACCTGCAGGCGACCACATCGGGGGAAATCCGTCATGAACCGCCGCGACCTGATCGCCTCGACCGCCGCCGCCGCAGGCCTCGCCGTGGCCGGCCCCGCCTTTTCCCGATCGACCGGAGGCTCGATGACCGTACCCACCCCTCCCGTCGCTAAAAAGGTTCCGGTCACCATCGAACAGCTGGGCCGGACCCGGGTCGACGATTACCAGTGGATGAAGGACGACAACTGGCAGGCGGTGCTGCGCGACCCCGGCCTGATCAAGGCCGACGTCAAGGAGAACCTTCTCGCGGAGAACGCCTATCGCGAGGCCATGATGGCCTCGACCGTGCCCCTTCAGAACCAGATGTTCGAGGAGATGAAGGGACGAATCAAACAGGACGATTCGTCCGTGCCCAGCCCCGACGGACCCTGGGAGTATTACAGCCGGTACCGCACGGGAGATCAGCATCCGCTCTATTGCCGGCGGCCGCGTGGCGGGGGCAGTGAGCAGGTGCTGCTGGATGCGAATGCCCTGGCCGAGGGCAAGGCCTATTCCGACGTCGGCCAGGCCTCATGGAGCCCCGACCACGCCCTCTACGGCTATTCCGAGGACGCCCAAGGCTCCGAGGTCTACCGCATCTACGTCAAGGATCTGGCGAC
>CAMCIP010000161.1 GCA_945874855.1 Brevundimonas vancanneytii | reverse complement strand
CGCGGCGCGCCGGGCACCAGCGTGGCGGTGACCTTCCTGCGCGACGGGGAGGATCCGCTGGAGGTCATCCTGACGCGCGAGGTGATCAAGATCGAGTCCGTCACCGGCCGGGTCGAGGGCGAGTTCGGTGTGATCCGCATCTCGACCTTCAATGAAAACACCGTCCGCGAGCTGAACGAGACGGTGGCCGAGCTGAAGGCAGAGAATCCCGGGATCCGGGGCTATGTGGTCGACCTGCGCAACAATGGCGGCGGCCTGCTGAACGCCGCCGTCGGGGTCTCGGACGCCTTTCTCGAGCGCGGCGAGATCGTCAGCCAGCGCGGCCGCCGGCCGGAGCAGATCGACCGCTGGGCGGCGAGGCCCGGCGACCTGACCGGCGGCCTGCCGATCGTGGTGCTGGTCAATTACGGTTCGGCCTCGGCGTCGGAGATCGTGGCCGGCGCGCTGAAGGACCATGAGCGGGCCACGATCGTGGGACTGACCACCTTCGGCAAGGGCTCGGTGCAGACGGTCATCCCCCTGCGCGGGGGCGAGGACGGGGCCCTGTCGATCACGACCGCCCGCTATTACACGCCCTCGGGACGGTCGATCCAGAAGATCGGCATCGAGCCGGATCTGGAGGTGTCGCGCTCGGCGGCCGAGGCGCGGATCGTGTCGCGGTCCTCCTTCATCTACTCCGAGGCGGCCTATGCGACGGCGCTGGACGCCTCGATCGGCGAGGAACGCCGGGGCGCCCATGTGCCGCTCGAGGCCCCGGGCGAGGCCTGGCCCGCGGACAAGGACTATCAGATGGAGCGGGCCTTCGACGTGCTGCGCGCCGGCGGCAACCTCGCCGCCCTGGCTCCCGCGCCCGAAGGCATCGTGGTCACGCCGGTGGAACAGCAGAACGCGGCGGTGACGACGGAAGAATAGCCGGTAGGGGTAGGGGTAGGCGGTAGGGAAACGGCCCGGGGCATGACCCCTACCCCTAACCCCTAACCCCTAACCCTACCCCTACCCCTACCCCTACCGCCTACCCCTTCATGGCTAACGCGCCGTTAGGGTTTCTTAACCGGGCTGGGGCACCTTGCGGGGCGCAAGGGTGTTCGCCGTCGTGTCCATGTTCGCCAAACGTCAGTCCGCGCTCGCCGCCGCCGCCGGCCGGCCGCCGCAGCCCCGCAGCCTGAAAGGCGCGTTCGGGCCCGTGCTCGCCTTCCTCCGGCGTCCGCCCGTGGCCGTGGCCGGCGCCGCCGCCCTGTTGTTCGGCGCGGTCGCCCTGTTCGTCGCCGTGCTGGGGGATCCATCCGCCGGACTTCCCTCCGCCCGGGTTGATCTCAAGCGCGAGGTCCGCGCCGTCGCCCCTCCGCCCACGGGGCTGGAAGCCTTCACCGCCGGCATGACCGGCGCCTATCAGGACCTGGCCGCCGCCGAGGCCACGCCGGGCGCGACGGGCGAGGCCACCCTGACCCTGCCCGACGGGGCCACCGTGGCGGGGGCCGGGGCGGCCATCACCGCGCCCCGGCTGGCCGCCTCCTCCCCCCTCGTCCAGGCTCCGATCGCGGGGCTGAGCGAACCCGGGCCCAGCGGCGCCCTGCCGGTCATCGCCGCCGACGGCCGGGTGCCGGCCCAGGCCTATGCCCGGCCGTTCCGGGCCAATGGCAAGCCGCGCGTGGCCATGATCGTGGGTGGACTCGGACTGAACGCTGTCACCACCCGCGCCGCCATCGAGCGCCTGCCCCCGGAAATCACCCTCAGCTTCGTGCCCTATGCCGAGGGCCTGCAGGGCTGGATCGACCTGGCCCGGGCCCATGGCCATGAGGTGATGATCGAGATCCCCATGGAGCCCACCGGCTATCCCGACAACGACCCTGGCCCCTATACCCTGCTGGCGTCCGGCGGGGCGGCGGACGTGGAGGCCAAGCTGCCCTGGCTGCTGGGCCGGGTGACGGGCTATTTCGGCGTCATGAACTATCTCGGGGACCGGTTCATGGCCTCCGACGCGGGCTTCTCGGCCTTCATGAGCGAGCTGCGGCGGCGCGGCGTGGCCTTCGTCGACGACGGCCTGGCGCGGCGTCGCCCCGGGGCCTGGTCGCGCGCCACGGTCGACCATGTGGTGGACGAGACCCAGAGCCCGACGGCCATCATGGGCCGGCTGACAGCGGTCGAGGCCCTGGCCAAGCAACGCGGCGCGGCGCTGGGCACCGGCTTCGGCTATCCGGTCACGGTCGAGGCCGTGGCCCGCTGGGCCGCCGGTCTGGACGCCCGCGGCCTGCAGCTGGCCCCCGCCAGCGCCCTGACGCGCTCGGGCTGAGGTGGAACGCGACCTCAGCCAGTATCGCCCCAATGTCGGCGTGGTCCTGTTCAATGCCGAGGGCCGCGTCTGGCTGGGACACCGGATCAACACGCCCGGCCCGTGGCGCTGGCAGTTCCCCCAGGGCGGGGTCGACGAGGGTGAGGAGCTGGAGACGGCCGCCCGGCGCGAACTGTTCGAGGAGACGGGCGTGCGCTCGGTCGAATACCTCGACCGGACGGCCGGCTGGATCACCTATGACTTTCCCCCGGACCTGGGCGGCCCCCGCGCAAAATGGGGTCACAAGGGCCAGAAGCAGGTCTGGTTCGCCTATCGCTTCACCGGCACGGACGCCGAGATCGATCTGGCGGCGCATGGCGAGCAGGAGTTCGACGCCTGGCGCTGGGCGAGCCTCGACGAGACGCCGACCCTGATCGTGCCGTTCAAGCGGGCCGTCTATGAGCAGGTGCTGACCGCCTTCGCCCGCTTCGCGGGCTGAGGACGGGATCAGGCCTCAGCCAGCTCCTGGGCGCGCTCGGCCAGGATGGTCAGGCCGGCGGGGGTCACGTCGGCGAAGCCGCCCTGGACCTCGAAGCGGCGGCGCTGGGCGCCGTCGATGACCGTGACCAGGCCTTCGCGCAGGGCGGTCATGAAGGGGGCGTGGTCGGCCAGGACGCCGAAATCGCCCTCGACGCCCGGGGCGTCGACCTGGTCCACCAGGCCCGAAAAGACCTCACGCTCGGGCGAGACCAGGGAGAAGGAGAGCTTGCCGGCCATGTCAGGCGTCCGTGTTCTGTTTGAGCGCCGCGTCAAAGACGCGAGTGGCCGCCTCGAACTTGTCGCGGCAGCCCGGATTGCAGAACCCCACGACCCTGTCGCGATACAGGGTCAGGGAGTCGGCCGCGACGGGATCTCCTGACCAGGGACAGGTCCGGTTGACGCTGTCCTCGATCCTGAGCGGCGTCGCGGCCGCCGTCATCAGGCCGCGTCCGCGGCCAGCTTCTGGGCCTTTTCGACGGCTTCCTCGATGGCGCCGACCATGTAGAAGGCCGCTTCCGGCAGGTGGTCGTATTCGCCGGCGACGATGCCCTTGAACGAGCGGATCGTGTCTTCCAGCGACACGAACTTGCCGGGCGAGTTGGTGAACTGCTCGGCCACGAAGAAGGGCTGGGACAGGAAGCGCTGGATCTTGCGGGCGCGCGAGACGACCAGCTTGTCCTCTTCCGACAGCTCGTCCATGCCCAGGATGGCGATGATGTCCTTCAGGGCCTTGTACTGCTGCAGGACTTCCTGGACCGAACGGGCGACACGGTAGTGCTCCTCGCCGATGACCAGCGGGTCCATGATCCGCGAGGTAGAGTCCAGCGGGTCCACGGCCGGGAAGATGGCCTGGGCGGCGATGTCGCGGCTCAGCACGGTGGTCGCGTCCAGGTGGGCGAAGGAGGCGGCGGGGGCCGGGTCGGTCAGGTCGTCGGCGGGGACGTAGATGGCCTGGACCGAGGTGATCGAGCCCTTCTTGGTCGAGGTGATGCGCTCCTGCAGGTTGCCCATCTCCGTGGCCAGGGTGGGCTGATAGCCCACGGCGGAGGGGATGCGGCCCAGCAGGGCGGACACTTCCGAACCGGCCTGGGTGAAGCGGAAGATGTTGTCGACGAACAGCAGGACGTCCTTGCCCTCCTCGTCGCGGAAATACTCGGCCTGGGCCAGGCCGGTCAGGGCGACGCGGGCGCGGGCGCCGGGAGGCTCGTTCATCTGGCCGTAGACGAGGGCGCACTTGGAGCCTTCGGTCGAGCCGTCGTTCTTGGTCGGGTCCACGTTGACGTTGGACTCGATCATCTCGTGATACAGGTCGTTGCCCTCGCGGGTGCGCTCACCCACGCCGGCCAGAACCGAATAACCGCCATAGGCCTTGGCGATGTTGTTGATCAGCTCCTGCATGGTCACGGTCTTGCCGACGCCGGCGCCGCCGAACAGGCCGATCTTGCCGCCCTTGGTGTAGGGGCACATCAGGTCGATGACCTTGATGCCCGTGACCAGGATTTCCGACGAGGTCGACTGTTCCTCGAAGCTGGGGGCCTCGCGGTGGATCGGGCGGTACATGGTGGTCTTGATCGGGCCCTGCTCGTCGATCGGCGCGCCGACCACGTTCATGATCCGGCCCAGGGTGCCGGGGCCGACGGGGGCCAGGATGGAGGTGCCGGTGTCGGTCACCGGCTGGCCGCGGGTCAGGCCCTCGGTCGTGTCCATCGAGATGGTGCGGACCATGTTCTCGCCGAGGTGCTGGGCGACTTCCAGCACCAGGGTGAAGGGCTCGCCCGTCTTCTGGTCGACGTTCTGCGTCTCGAGGGCGTTGAGGATGGCCGGCAGCTGGCCGGTGAACTCCACGTCCACGACGGCGCCGATGACCTGGGCGATCCGGCCCACGCCGGTGCCGGCCGTAAAGGCGGCATTGCCGGAGGCAGCGGCGGCCGGAGCGGCCTTCTTCGCGGCGGGCTTCTTCGCAGCGGGCTTCTTGGGGGCGGCGGTGTCGGTCATCGGTGCGGTCCGTTCGGAAAGTCGTGTCGTGTGAGGGGTCGGATCAGAGCGCTTCGGCGCCGGCGATGATCTCGATCAGTTCGGTGGTGATCTGGGCCTGGCGCTTGCGGTTGTACTGCAGGGTCAGGCCGTTGATGAGGTCGCCGGCATTACGGGTGGCGTTGTCCATGGCGCCCATCTGGGCTCCGAAGAAACTGGCCTGGTTCTCGTACAGGGCCGCCAGGATCTGGGTCGTGATGTTGCGGGGCAGGAGCACGTCGAGGATCTCCTCCTCGGACGGCTCATACTCATAGGTCGCGCCGTTGAGATCGATCGGCGCGGTCTCGCCGTCGACCACGGCCGGGATCAGCTGCCGGGGCGTCGGCACCTGGCTGATGACCGACTGGAAGCGGCTGTAGATCAGGGTGACGACGTCAGCCTTGCCGGACTCGAACTCCTCGGCGACCAGGGCCGCGATCGGCTCGGCGGCCGGCAGGCCGATGACCTTGTGGTCGCTCATCTCGAAGGTGCGGACGATGCGGTCGCCGTAGTGACGCGTCAGGCCGTCGCGGACCTTGCGGCCCACGGCGATGATCCGCACGTCCTTGCCGGCCGCGACGAGGCCATTGATCCGCTCGCGCGCGGCGCGGATGACG
>CAMCIP010000160.1 GCA_945874855.1 Brevundimonas vancanneytii | reverse complement strand
CCAGCGTGTTGGTCACCGACAGCCGCGCCGTCTGGCCTTCACGCAGGCGGATCAGCGGTGCCGGCAGAGTGCCGTTGACGGTGATGGCGTGGCCGGTGCGCCCGCCCACAGCGAAGGGCGAATGACCGACGCTGAGGCGCACGTCAGGGCCCTCCAGCGTCGGCAGGTCGGCACGCACGCCCGGCGAACCTGTCTGCGCCCACGCGGGCAGCAGGCCCTGGACGGCCCATGCGGTGGCGGCACCTCCCAGGCTCTGGATCAGTTTTCTGCGGTCGCGGTCAATCATCACGCACGGCTCTCCGTTCCAAGCGGCGCAGACCTGCACCGTGTACCCTGGTACGGAGTCAAGACGCGGGCCTGCTACGGGTGGCCTCGCTTGATCCATCGCCGAGGGTGCCCGACGTCGCATGGCGATCCGGGCGGATCGACATCTTCTGTCTGTCCTAACCCATCTGTCTGATGAAGGCCTATGGCCGCAAAGCGTCCACCCCTCGCGGCAGCTGGTCGCAGAGGCTCGGTCGGACCGGCTCAATCGCGTCTGTTCGGCAATGGTGAGCGGCCGCTTCCCTTGTGGCGTAGGGCCAGCATAGTCTCGTTGGCCGCCCCTCTGGAGCCGATGATGAACCGCCTGATCCTCGCCGCCGTGCTCGCCGTCTCCGCAACCTCCGCCATGGCGCAAGATGGCCCGGTATCACCCGCGTCCGTCCAGACGGCGGCTGACCCGGCGGCCCCCGCGGTCGCGGTTGCGGACGCCTTCCACGCCGCCCTCGGTTCGGGCGACGCCGACGCCGTGCTGGCTCTCCTTGCCGAAGACGTCATGGTTCTGGAAGAAGGCGGGGCCGAGCGGTCGCGCGAGGAGTATGCCGGCCATCATCTGCCCGCCGACATGGCCTTCGCCGCCGCCACGACCGCCGAGGTCACGCGCCGTGCGGCCTGGGTCGAGGGTGACATCGCCTGGGTGCTGACCGAGGGGCGAACCCGCGGCACGTTCAGTGGACGGCCGGTCGATCGCCTGACCGCCGAGACCATGATCCTGCATAGAGGCGCCGACGGCTGGAGTATCCGCCACATCCACTGGTCGTCGCGAGCGCCGCGCTGATCGTCACATCGACGCGGGCGGCATCTGAACACCCATCGCCGCGACCAGGCCGAGCAAGACGATGCCGGCAGCCAGCTCCAGTCCGATGCTGATCCGCAAACTCTTGACCGGGCCGCCAGTTTCGCTGCCTTGCGCGATGGCCCGATCCAGTTCGGGGGTCAGGACGTAGCGATTGTGCGCGGCAAGCCAGACCATCACCGCGAACAGCCCCAGCTTTGCAAGCAGCAGGAGGCCCCAGGCTGAACTGGCGAGCCGGCCGGACCCCTCCAGTCCGACCAGGAAGGCGCTGTTGACCAGTCCCGTCACAGTCAGCACCGCCACCGTGACCGTTCCGACAGTGGCGAAACCGGCCAGAGATCGCGCGGACTCCTCGATCTCGCCTTTCAGTGGGCGAGCCAACATCAGACAGAAGCCCGCCAGAGCGCCCAGCCAAACGGCGGCAGCGAGAAGGTGCGCGATGTCCGCCGCCAGGTGAAAGAGGCCCTCCGCCCCTTCGGTCGCGGCACCGTGCCCACTCCACGCAAAGCTGGCTACCGCTCCGCCGAAGGCGAGGATGGCCAGCGTCGAACCCGCCCTGCTCGACTGATTGATGAGCAGCGCGATGACGCCGATGACGGCCAGCGCGGCACGGATGATATGCGCCATGCCGAGGCTTGTGGACTGGACCACATAGCCGAGCGCCGCCAGATCCAGCGCGGCCGTCCAATCGCCTGCCATCATCGCCGTCTGGGCGACGATGCCCCCGAGGGCACCCGCAGCCAGAAGCAGTCCGGCGGCCACGGAAATACCGGCAACTGGTCCGGACGGCCGGTTGCGAAATCCATAGATCCCGAACAGGGGCAGCCCGAGCGCCGCCACGGCTGCGAGATACTGCACCCAACGCAATCCGATGACTGCGGCGTCGATCACCGGTTCATCGCACCGTGAAGCTGTAGGAGCCGGTCATTCGGTGGCCATCGGCCGCCGCTATGGCCCATCGCACCTCGTAGACGCCTGTCGGCAGGGCGCGCGCGAATGCGCCGCTCAGAGTCTTGCCGTCCGGCGAGACCTCTTGCCTCAACGTGACGGCCCGGCCCTCGGCATCCTTGACCTCGATGCTGGAAAACCTCGCGGCGAACCGCTCGCTGAACGTCAGGCTGACTTCACCCGGCGCGGAAACGACTGCGCCGCTTGCAGGCGTGGCCGAGATCAGCCGGGCATGCGCTGACACGGGCGAGGCGCTGACCATCACCGCTGCGGTCAAAAGCGAGAGAATGCGAACCATGAGAGCCTCCTGAGACAATCCCTACTACGGCTGCCTGTTACCATTCCCTTCATCAGGCCGTGACAATCCGCCTGCCCGAAGTGGGCAAGGAGGTCCAGAAGGACCCAGCGAACCCGCGCAAGGTCGTGGCCTTCGGCGGGACCGCAGCGCCTGCATCCGACACGCCCTGTTCTCAGGCCTCCGGATGGCCGCGATCTAGATGTCGCTCTGCGGATCGGCGAGCCCGTAGCGATCGGGGTCGGCGCCGATCTTCTTCATCGCCTTGGCCATGCTCACGCGGATCGACTCCCAGTCCTTGGGAGCAAGGGCCGCCATGCTGCTGTCGATCGCTTCACGCCAGGCGACGCCGCGATCGCGTGCCTCCATCCAGACGTCGGCCAGGTCCGCCACATTGCGGGTCGCAACGAGGGCGGTCATCAGGGCGAGCGCTTGGGCGCGGTCCTTGTCAGCCTTGGCGGCGCTGTCGCCGTCCTGTCGGCGGCGGGAGGCCACGATCAGCTTGTGCACCGCGTAGCGCTCGGGCGCCGGCACCAGAACCGGCACTCCGGCGCCATGCAGCAGGACCGCCCGCCGGGGCGCGTGGATGAGGAAGTCGAGGAAGCGCAGGGGCTCTGCGGCGCTTCCACCCAGGGCGGGCATGGGGGCCGGCCGACCGTCATGGTCGCTGGAGCCGGTGTTGGGGGTCAGGAACTCCACCTTGTAGCCTGATCGGGCGCGGAACTGGGTCGATCGGCGACCGTCCGCTTGATGCGGAACCTCGCGGAAGGTCTCGTCCACCTCGCGCAGGACGTCGAGGACCGGGGGTATGGCGTCCTCGACCGCCACCGAGATGGAGTGGAACTGAGCGAAATCGGCGTCGCCGGTGACCATGTTGGCCTGGTTGAGCCGGACGCCCAGCAGGGCCGAGTAGACGTGAAAGGCCGTCGTGCCGACCAGCACGCCCCTCAACCGGAAGAAGCCGGCCTCGGCCAGCGCCTGGATCACGTCTCCCGCCAGACGGTCCGGCTGGGGCAGGTAGGCCTCGCGGACCAGGGTGGAGACCAGCTTGCGGCGCATCTTGTGATCCGCCTTGAGGTCCTTGAAATGCTCCACCCGTGAGGTGATCGCCTCATCGTCGACCGGCCCGACATAGCGCCGCTTCTTGCCGCCTCCCTCGGGCTTGGCGGTGTCGAAATACCAGTAGCGCCGGCCGCTCACCTCCTGGGTGATGAAGCGGCCCTCAATGGAGAACTCCGTGGTGAACTGGGCGTCCAGGGCGCGCTGGGCGAGTTCGGAGTAGAGGACGCGATAGCTGTGATCGAGGGCTTGCATGGCTTATTACCGCTTCCGGGGTTCTGGTAATAACCGATTTCTGCGAGGCTTACTATTACCATTTTTGGGGATCTGGTAATAAATCCCCGGGTGAAGCCCGTAGAGCCGAAATACCGACCGGCGTCCAAGGCCGATCCCCATCGCCATGCCGGTAGCCGACTGAGCTGAGTGCAGCCGGTTATGCGACGAGAGGTTCAGCGCGAGGGCGATTTCATGCAGGCCGCCGGCGCGCCCGCAACGCCTCATACAGTTGCCCTGGCCCCAGCAGCGCGTCCTTCAGCCCCTCCTGGATCTTCGGCGACTCCAGCGCCTGCTTGCTCAGGCTGTTGTGGGCGACGAGGGCGTCCATGATGGCGTCGAGCAGCTCCTTGCCGAGCGTCGGCGAGCTGGCGAACTGCGCCTTGGTGTTGTTGGTCGCCTGCTGCACCAGCTCGTCGGACTCCAGCAGCTTCCCCTTCAGCACCTGGTTCACATAGACGAGCTGGTCCGCGTCGGTGGTGTCGGCTCCGAACAGGTCGTTCACGCGGGCGATGATCTCGTCGAGGAGCGCCTTCTCCTTCTCTTGGATGCTGCCGGAGCCGGTGTCCGACATGCCGGTCAGCTTGGGCGTCTCGCCGGCGGCGAAGCTGAGGTCACGCCTGCCCTCGTTCTTGAGCGTGTGGTGGGTCAGCTTGATGCCAGTCAGGTCCACCCCCTCCCGCTCGCGGCCGAACTCCAGCAGGGGCAGCAGACGCCGGTAGAAGATCGCCCGCTTCTCGACGTCGGTGTTCCCGTAGTCGAGGATCTGGCTGAGGAAGCTGTAGAGGCGCAGGTATGCGCCCATGTCGCCCTTGAAGAGGTCCAGGGCCGCCATGTGGTCCTTGGCGTCGGCCTCGCCCTGGGTGTTGCCGGTCGCCCTGGCGGTGGTCAGGGCCTGTTTCGCGCCGTTGAAGGCCTTCAGCACCCGGTCAGCCACCGGCTCCAGGGCGGAGATCAGCTGTCCCTGGGTCGCCTTGGGGTCCAGCTCGACCCGCACCACCCGCTCCACGTCGAAGTCGTCATAGTGGCCGGCCGCGTCCAGCTTGGAACGCAGGTCGAAGATCAGGTTGGGGTCGGTCGCGGCCTCCAGCTCGGCCGTCTCGTGATACATCCGGAAGGCCGTCAGCACCTCCTCGGAGCTGTTCACGAAATCGAGGATGTAGGTCGTGTCCTTGCCCGGATGCGCCCGGTTCAGCCGCGACAGGGTCTGGACCGCCTGGATGCCGGCCAGCCGCCGGTCCACATACATGCCGCACAGCAGGGGCTGATCGAACCCGGTCTGGAACTTGTTGGCGACCAGCAGCAGATGGTGCTCGGGCCCGGCGAAGGCGTCGCGGATGTCCCTGCCCTTCAGCCCGGGGTTCATCGTCGCGCTGGTCTCGGTGAAGGGCTCTTCGCCCGACGTCTTGTCGTTCACCTCGCCGGAGAAGGCGACCAGGGCCCCGAGGTCATAGCCCTTGTCTGCGATGTATTTGCGGATCGCCAGCTGCCACCGCACGGCCTCCACGCGGCTGCCCAGCACAACCATCGCCTTGGCCTTGCCGCCCAGCAGCGGCTGCACGTTCTCGCGGTAGTGTTCGACGACGATCTGGACCTTCTGGCTGATGTTCCAGGGGTGCAGCTGCACCCATTTCATGATCGCCTTGTTGGCCGTCGACTTCTCGACCTCGGTGTCATCCCAATCCCGCCCGTCGTGGGCCAGACGGAAGGCCAGTTTGTAGGGCGTGTAGTTCTTGAGCACGTCGAGGATGAAGC
>CAMCIP010000159.1 GCA_945874855.1 Brevundimonas vancanneytii | reverse complement strand
GTACAACACGCTACGACCGCATGGCTCCCTCGGCTGGAAAACCCCGATGGAGCAAGCGCAGGCGCTCCTCGGGATACCACCCCCGGAGGGCTAAGGAACTGGCCAGATTCTCATCACTGGCGGTCCAAGGTCGGGGTGCGGACCAGAGGCAGTCCTCGTCACGATCTGCGTTCTGGAAACACAGGACGGCACCGTCTCCAAGTAAGACCTGAAGAGTTTCGTCGCTGCTGCGTTGTGCGGCGAGGCCGATCTCGCAGCAGAACTCGTAAAGCAAGTTTAGATCGTAGCGCATGGCTCACCATAGGAACTGCGCTTGCCCTTGGCGATGCAAGGTCCGCTAAGGGTCGGGAGCGGCCCTTGGCTTCGGTGCAGAAAGCGGACTGGAGCCGATTCAATTTATCGACACCGCCGCCCATTCAAGATTGGCTCCAACTGCACAGCAGCGAGACTTTCTTAGCTCACCGATGGACGAAGGAGCGTCGACGAAGTCCCCGAATTCCAAGCCACAACAGCCGTCATCGAAAAGGACGTGAAGGCCATTTGAAAGAACGTCAAAGTATAAACGATCATCAAAACTCCAAATAGCAGTCGTGCAATTTCCAAGCTTCAAATTCACCATGCTCCAACCGCTATTCGAATGCGTGTCTTTGCTCTCGATATCGACGAACACCGCCTTGTCAGGCCCGCTGCCGACCACACTCCAGCCCCGCACCACGGCGTCATTGAATGAGCTAAACCGCTCAAGCCACGGGGCCAAATTGCCGAGGGTCAGCGCTTCCATGTTGCTCCGAATCCAACTGCTGAATGTGAAAAGCTAGCCGATGCTCAGAGATAGATTTCGGTTCCAACCGGAACGTCTGACTTCACCACTCCCTCAAGGCGGTAGACGTATCGAACTTCTTTCGGCAGGGCATCACGCTCGGCCTTCGCGGCCCTCACAAAATCCATGGCCTGCATAGAACCCCTCCGACTGACAGGCTATCTGCACTTTGGCGGAGCGCAAGGCGAAGCTTCCGAGGGGCCGCTCCGAGGTCTGGAGCGGAAGTTGGATCGTCAGCGACCGGCAGACATCTCAGACCGCATTTCGTCCGAGATATTGGTCCAAACGGTCTCGGGCGTGAGCCTGAGTTGAATGCCGTATTCATCCGCAGTGGCGGCCAGGATTTGCCGAAACCACATTGGATACGTCCACTCATTCGGTTGAGGACTAACCACCGCAAAGTTCCAACCTGCTGCGGCAAGAAGCGGCTTCGCTTGGCGCTGGCGGTCCGCACCAATCAAACCATTGAGCGACTCGGACACGTCTTTCGCCGTGTCCTGAACGGTCTGCAGTGTGAAAACGGCTGACCAAATTGTTAAGCCCATAGGCTGCTCCTCAAAGCCCCCGACGGTAAGTCGCACTGCCTAACATAGTGTAGCTGACGAGGGTCCGCTTTGGGTCGAAAGTCGTCGCCGACAAGAGGCCGGACAGCGGCCCCTGAGCACCGGAGCCGCCTGCGCCTTTCCCTGCCCCGTCATGGCGCGAATCCGACGGGCCCCCTACCTTGAAGGCCTCATGCCCATTCGTCGTCTGCCGCCCGAGACCGTCAATCGCATCGCCGCGGGCGAGGTGGTCGATCGGCCGGCGGGGGCGGTCAAGGAGCTGGTGGAGAATGCCATCGATGCGGGCGCGACCGCGATCGAGGTCCAGGCCGACGACGGGGGGCTGGGCCGCATCCTGGTGGCCGATGACGGGCGCGGCATCCCGAAGGATGAGCTGGCCCTGGCCATCGAGCGGCATGCGACCAGCAAGCTGGAGCCCGACGACGCGGGCGACGTCGACCTGCTGCGCATCTTCACCCTGGGGTTCCGGGGCGAGGCCCTGCCGTCGATCGGCTCGGTGGCGCGGCTGTCGCTGACGGCACGGACGGCGGGTCAGGAGGCCTGGGCCGTGCGGGTCGAGGGCGGGGCCGCGGGCGACCCCACGCCGGCCGCCTTTGCCGGGCCGCACGGGGCGCGAGTGGAGGTGCGCGACCTCTTCTATGCCACCCCCGCCCGGCTGAAATTCATGAAGTCGGCCCGGGCCGAGGCCATGGCCATCTCCGAGGAGATCAAGCGTCAGGCCATGGCGCATGAGGCCGTGGCCTTCACCCTGACGCTGGACGGCCGTCCGACCCTGCGCCTGCCGGCCGAGCCCGCGGGCGACGAAGGGCGGCTGCGGCGGCTGGCCGCCCTGCTGGGCCGGGAGTTCGAGGCCAATGCCCTGCTGATCGACCAGTCGCGCGAGGGCCTGCGCCTGTCGGGCTATGCCGGCCTGCCCACCTATTCGCGGGGCAATGCGGCGCACCAGTTCCTGTTCGTCAACGGCCGGCCGGTGAAGGACCGGCTGCTGCACGGGGCCATCCGCGGGGCCTATGCCGACTTCCTGGCGCGTGACCGGCACCCGGCGGCGGCCCTGTTCCTGGATCTGGATCCCCTGCTGGTCGACTGCAACGTCCATCCGGCCAAGACGGAGGTCCGCTTCCGCGACCCGGCCCTGGTGCGTGGCCTGATCGTCGGGGCGCTGCGCCATGCCCTGGCGGGCGCGGGGCATCGGGCCAGCACGACGGTGGCGGCGGAGGCGATGGCGGGGTTCACCGCGCATGCGGGCGTTTCGGCGGGATTGGCGACCGGAGATTGGGGACCGGGGCGCGCGGGACCTTCCGGCGCCGCCCCGGGCTGGTCCGGCTGGACCGGCTGGGACGCGTCCCCCCTGCCGGCCGCCTTGCCCGGAGTCCTGCCCGGCGTGGGCGAGCGGTCGGTGAGGACGGAATCAACCGGGGCTGGGGACGGAATCGATGTTGATCGAACGCCGTCATCCGAGCCGGCGCCCCACTGGCCGCTGGGCGTCGCCCGGGCCCAGCTGCACGGCACCTATATCGTCGCCCAGACCGCCGACGGTCTGGTGGTGGTGGACCAGCACGCCGCCCACGAACGCCTGGTCTATGAGCGGATGAAGGCCCAGATGGCCGCCGGCACCGTGACGCGTCAGGCCCTGCTGACGCCCGAGGTGGTCGAACTGGACCCCGCCGAGGCCGACCGGGTGGCGGCCCGCGCCGGGGAGCTGGCGGCGCTGGGCCTGATCGTCGAACCCTTCGGCGGCGGGGCGGTGCTGGTGCGCGAGACCCCGGCCCTGCTGGGCGACTGCGACGTCCAGGGCCTGATCCGCGACGTCGCCGACGACCTGGCCGAACACGACTCGGCCCTGGCCCTGACCGAACGGCTCGCCGAGGTGTGCGGGACCATGGCCTGCCACGGCTCGGTGCGGGCGGGGCGGGTGCTCTCGGCCCCGGAGATGAACGCCCTGCTGAGGCAGATGGAGGCCACCCCGCACAGCGGCCAGTGCAACCACGGGCGGCCGACCTATGTGGAGCTGAAGCTGGGGGATCTGGAGCGGTTGTTTGGGCGAAGGTGAGGATGCAGCAATACGTTTATTCCTCGCCACCCCAGTCCAAAACGCCAAGATGATCTGGATCAGCGTCTTCATCATCACCGTCGTAGCCATAACGCGTCCTGCTAATAGCGTGTGAGGTGCCGCGCTTAACCTTATCCAAATGCTCTTGGATATCGATCAATTTCACACTTCGATCTGCCAAGTGCTCGAACTCGCCAGCCATAGCGCCGCTAAATGATGCCTTTGAGTACCCAGCGCTACGAGCGTGAAGATTTAGGATCCAGCTTTGGTCTGTTGACGGAAGCCTGCTGCCTAAGCTCATTTTCGGCCGACGAGCAATTCTACCTGAGGTAAAACCCGCTATGACGAGGGCGCGGATATATGCATTAGGGTTCGCCACCAAGGCCGCGATTAGATCCTCCGGAAGATGCAGCTCACAGCATAGCGATAACCAGAGGAGCCAAACAACTTCATGGTGATGGTTAAATGCCAAGTGACGTCGAAGCAAATCATGGACTGCTGAGGTCCAACCAGATTTATCAATATCTTCACCAATCGCTACCCTCTTGGCCACGATGAGAGCAACATAGTCGATACAATGAGGGTGATGGAATATTATACGTTGAAGATAAGGTTCAATATGATGCCAGTAATGCGCGTTGTACGATTTGGACTGGTCCAGAGCCCTCAACGCGATCTTTACTGGGCTGTCGGATTTGAGGTTTGCAGAGAGCTCTACGGCCCGATTAACAAACAGGAGCACATCATCGACAATATGTTGGCCGAATCTCGGCAAATCACGCGCTTCCTTGCGTAGTGACTGTGCCCAAAGATCGTTGAGCGGTTCCAATCCGCTCAGAACCTTTGTTTTTCCGTCGTTCACATTGAGACTGTAACGCTGCAGAATTTCTCGCAGCTTTGACAGAACCAATAGCGCTGATGATTCCGATCGCAAACCGATATAGTAATCGTCTACATGACGCGCCGCCCCGACAATTTCGTCGCCCACGGCGTCAATGAGTTCTTGATCGAGGCCGCCAACAACGTACTCGCTAACCAGACGGAATGCGTCAGGCCCAACCAGAACACCTCTCGTCTCTGCCATCTGACAGTTTCGAACAAAAAAATCTAGCCGGTTAAAATACAACTCACTTGAGGCTGGATCAGTATCAGACTTCGAACGCGAAATCCCGTGCGCTGCCCACGATATAGAGTGAGTATAAATGCTCGGAAAAAACTGCGCAATGTCCGTCTTTAGAATGAACGGTGAGTGACCGATCTTCTTAGATGCTTCCGTTGTTAATTCAGAAAGTGAGGGAATTATGACTGGTCTATCATCAGTCGCTCTTCCGAGCCTTGGTCGACTAACCGAAAAAGGAGAAGCGGAAAATCTGTCTAAGAACTCATCCCATCTTGCCGCAATAAATTCAGAAACGTAAAAATAGGAGATTGGGTTTGGGCTCCCGAAGTACCGACGATTCCCATCGTGTTTCGTGCCGTTGTACCTCACATAGTCGGTCGGACGCTTGTGAAGTGCCTTTGCCCGGACAGCGGGCACGATACCGCGCATAGCGCGCTTCAAATCGACTGTCGTGAAGCAGGGCGGCAGCGTCTCGGGAAACAAACCCTTTTGCAGTAGTGAATACCTGTCCATGAACCTTTGGCCCCCCAACACCCTAGATCGCACACCACGCTGAGGTACACAAAGTGTCAGACCTCACCCAGCCAGTCTCTTGCATTGCCACCCCCTCCATCCTCTTCGTCTGCCTCGGCAACATCTGTCGCTCGCCGCTGGCCGAGGGGGCGCTGCGGGCCGAGGCGGCGCGGGTGGGGGTGGCGGTGACGGTGGACTCCGCCGGGACCGGGGGCTGGCATGCGGGCGAGGCGCCGGACGGGCGGGCGCAAGGCGTGGCGGCGCGGCACGGGGTGGACCTGTCGGGACTGAGGGCGCGGCAGGTGCGGGCGGAGGACTTTCATCGCTTTGACCATGTCATCGCCCTGGATCCGCAGAACCTGGCCGATCTGCGCCGGCTGG
>CAMCIP010000158.1 GCA_945874855.1 Brevundimonas vancanneytii | reverse complement strand
GCGGACGGCCCCGCCTTCTTCGGCATGAGTCTGGTGGGTCTGGTCGGCCTGCCCCTGTTCATGTGGTTCGAGTTCACGGTCCATCCGCCGATCTGGATCCATGCCGTGGTCACCGCCCCGCTGCTGCTGGCCGCCTGCCTCGCCGTTCTCCGGCCGCTGAAGGGCTGGATGGTCAGCGAGCAATATGTCCACAAGGCCGCGCCCCCCGAATGGGCCAGCGTCGGCAAGCACGGGGAAGGCTCGAAATGGCGATGACCATCCCGGGCGCAGCGCAGGCGGGCGCGCCCCGTCGCCGGGGGCGCGGGGATCGGAGGGCGGGCGGAGCGCCGGGCGCGAAGCCCGGAGACAAAAGGATTTACCGTTTCGGCTTCGCGTGACGCTCCGCGCGGATGGTTTGGTCGGAAGCCGCGCGGCGGGTGGCGCTGTTCACGCCTTACCGCGGTCGCCTCCGGCGGGCAGGGATGCCCTGCGACATCTCCTGGACCGGTCCGAGTATCCCCCTCGACCCTTGCCGGGGATCATCTCGTGGTGATCCCCCAAAGGCTTTGTTGAAGGGGGCCTATCGCTCGCGCCGCGGGCGCTCGCTGCTTGAGGCCCGAGGGTCCCGGCAGTCCGCGACGTGCGACGGTGGCGACGGACCCCCGTCCGACAAACCCCGCTCCAACCGCTCCCGCCGCGCGCCAGGGTCGCAGGCCAGGCGGCCCTCCGTTGCGACGGGACGGGGGGAGTGTGGGGGAGGTCCGGGGTGGGGCGGGCTGAAGGGGGCGGGAATGGCGGCGGGCATTGATCAGGCGTGAGAAATCGGCGCGGGCTCCCCGAACCGGCGTGCCGGTCTTAGCATGCAAGTCAGCGACGATCTGGGCGGAGGACGGCGCCGAGGGGGGCGTCTGACAGGTTCATCACCAAGGACGCCAAGGAGGCACCAAGGACACCAAGGAGTCAGACGACGAGCCGGCGGATGCCGTTCTTGAGCAGGACAGTGTTGAAATTGATCAGATAGCCCAGTCGGACGCGCGAAAAGCGCAGATAGGTGAGAAGCTGGGCAAAGTGGATCGCCGCCAAGGCGTCGATCGATTTGATTTCCACCACCACCTGCCGTTCGATCAGAAGATCCAGCCGGTATCCGGCGTCGATATGAACCGTGCCATAGGCTACCGGGACGCCCACCTGGCGCTCGACGCGCAGACGACGGCTCAGCAGTTCTTCCGCGAGACACGTTTCCCAGACGGACCCCGGAAGCCCCGGCCCCAGAGCACGATGGACGGTGAGGGCGGCGTCGACGACGGTGCGTCCGACTCGATCCACCTCTTCTGAGGCGGGCTCGGCCTCCTGGTGTCCTTGGTGCATCCTTGGCGTCCTTGGTGATGAACCCCGCCGAGACCTGGCACTCCGCGACGTGCTCGTCGTCGAGAGGGTGGGGCGAGGGAGCGGAGAGGCGGTTGAGCGTTTCGCCGCGGGCCGGTAAGGCCAGCGGCATGCATGACATCAAGGCCATTCGGGATCGGTCCGACGACTATGTGCGCGGTTGGGCGCGGCGGGGCGTGGCGGAGGCCGCGGAGGTAGTGGCGCGCGCGCTGGAGCTCGACCGCGCGCTGAGGGCCGCACAGACGGCCGGGCAGGAGGCGCTGGCGGCGCGCAATGCGGCGTCCAAGGCCATCGGCGCGGCCATGGGGCGCAAGGATGCGGCCGAGGCCGACCGGCTGAAGGCCGAGGTCGAGGGGCTGAAGGGCACGATTGCCGAGTGCGAGGAGACCGAGCGCCGGGTCGGGGCCGAGCTGCGCGACCTGCTGGCGGGGGTGAAGAACCTGGCCGCCGACGACGTGCCGGAGGGCGCGGACGAGGCGGGCAATGTCGAGGTCTCGACCTGGGGTGAGCCGCGGCGCACCGGCCCGGCCAAGGATCACGCCGACCTGGGCGAGGCCCTGGGCATGCTGGACTTCGAGGCGGCGGCGCGGATGTCGGGCGCGCGCTTCGCGGTGCTCAAGGGCGGGCTGGCGCGGCTGGAGCGGGCCATTGGCCAGTTCATGCTGGACGTCCAGACGAGCGAGCATGGCTATCTTGAGGTCAATCCGCCGTATCTGGTGCGCGACGATGCGATGTTCGGGACGGGGCAGCTGCCGAAGTTCGAGGAGGATTTGTTCGCAGCGACCGGGTTCGACCACGTCGCTCGGCTCCATGCCTACGTCGGTGAGGCACTCGGGGCGTTGCGGGATTGCGAACTCTCCGAAGAGGACATGCGGACCCGAGATGCACTTGTCGAAGAGGGCGCGGACGGCGAGGACTTTCTGCTTGGAGCTAAAGAGACCTGCTTCACCATGGAGGCTCATAACCGCTTCGATAGCCTGATCTCGAAAGAGGGGACCGAAGCCTACGCCAATCGCCATTTCCTCATCCCCACCGCCGAAGTCTCCCTGACAAACCTCGTCCGCGAGCAGATCCTGTCCGAGGATGAGCTGGCGACGCCCATCCGCTTCACGGCCCTGACGCCCTGTTTCCGGGCCGAGGCGGGGTCGGCGGGGCGGGATACGCGGGGGCTGATCCGGCAGCATCAGTTCTCCAAGGTCGAGCTGGTGTCGATCGCGCGGCCGGAGGACTCCGCGGCCGAGCACGAGCGGATGACGGCGTGCGCGGAAGCCGTGCTGCAGAAGCTGGAGCTGCCCTATCGCCGCATGCTGCTGTGCGCGGGCGACATGGGGTTCTCGGCGATGAAGACCTTCGACCTGGAGGTCTGGCTGCCGTCGCAGGGGACCTATCGCGAGATTTCCAGCTGCTCCAACTGCGGGGACTTCCAGGCGCGGCGCATGGAGGCGCGGTTCAAGCGGGCGGGCGAGAAGAAGACGGAGTTCGTCCACACCCTGAACGGCAGCGGGCTGGCGGTCGGTCGCACCTTGGTCGCGATCATGGAGAACTATCAGGATCAGGACGGGCGGATCGCCGTTCCGTCCGCCCTGCTGCCCTATATGGGCGGCGTGACCCATGTGGAGCGCATGCCATGAAGACCGCCGTCATCCTCCTGTCCGCCCTGACCCTGACCGCCTGCGCGACGACGTCGGCGCCGGGCCCCGTGCCCTCCGGTTTCTCGCCCGAGGCCGGCCGCTGGGTCGGCTGGATCAGGTTTTCGGGCGAGGAGTTCCAGCTGTATCCGGACGAGCTGGAGTCGCGGCGGGGCTTCAGCCAGGCCTGCGTCTCGGGCGCCCTGCCGCGCGACCTGCAACGGCAGGCGCGGCTGGATCTGGGCGGTCAGCGCGTGGTGGTCGAGGGGCGGACCACCGGCTGGACCGCCGGCCAGCCCGGAGACCGTCTGGACCATCAGGGCTCCAACATCACCAACGCATGCCGCAAGGCCACGGTGATCCTGGCCTCGTCGATCGTCGCGAACTGACGTAATCACCCCGGCGTGCGAATCCTCCTGACCAATGACGACGGGATCGATGCCGAGGGGCTGGCCTGCCTGGAGCGGATCGCCCGGCGGTTCACCGACGACGTCTGGACCGTGGCTCCCCTGGCCGAGCAGTCGGGCAAGGGGCGGGGCATCACCCTGACCGAGCCGCTGCGGGTCCAGGCCATGGGCGAGCGGCGCTTTGCGGTGACCGGCACGCCGACCGACTGCGTCGTGCTGGCGGTCAATGAGCTGCTGCCCGGGGCGCCGGATCTGGTGCTGTCGGGGGTCAACCGGGGCCACAACGTCGGCGAGGACTGCTCCTATTCCGGGACGGTGGCGGGGGCGCTGCAGGGCATGGCCTTCGGCATCCGCTCCATCGCCCTGAGCCAGAGCCTGGAGCGGTTCCACGACGAGGTGACGGCGCACTGGGAGACAGCCGAAACCTACGCGCCCGGGATCATCAACCGCCTGCTGGAGCGGCCGTCGCAGGCCGGGGTGGTGATGAACCTGAACTTCCCGGCGCGGCCGCCCGAGGCTGTGACCGAGGTCGAGGTGACGGTGCAGGGGTTCCGCCAGTCCGGCGAGATGCACGCGGTCAAGCGCACCGACCTGAGGGGCCGCGACTACTGGTGGATGAGCTTTCGCGGGCGCAAGCAGGACCATGCCCCGGGCACGGACCTTCGGGCCATGGACGAGGGGAAGATCTCGGTCACGCCCCTGCACGTCGACCTGACCCATCTGCCCAGCGTGCATGACCTCAAGGGCCTGCTGGGCGGGGCGCCGCCGAAGCGGGTGGCCCCGTGAACCTGATGGACGACCGGGCGGGGCGGCTGATCCTGCATCTGCGCCAGCAGGGGGTCACCGATCCGAAGGTGCTGGCGGCGATGGAGTCGATCGACCGCGCCGTCTTCGTCGATCCGCGCTTCCTCGACCAGGCGTGGGAGAACCAGGCCCTGCCGATCGACTGTGCCCAGACGATCAGCCAGCCCTTGATCGTGGGCCTGATGACCCAGGCGCTGGAGGTGCAGCCGCGCCACCGGGTGCTGGAGGTGGGGACGGGGTCCGGCTACCAGTGCGCGGTGCTGAGCCGGCTGGCCCGCTATGTCTATTCGGTCGAGCGCTATCGCAGCCTGCTGACCGACGCCGAGGCGCGGCTGAAGGCACTGCAGATCGAGAATGTGGTGACGCGGCACGGCGACGGCGGGCTGGGCTGGCCCGAACAGGCGCCGTTCGACCGGATCATGGTCACGGCCGCCGCGCCGCATGAGCCGACCGAATTGCTGAAACAGCTGAAGCCGGGCGGCATCCTGGTGTGCCCGGTGGGCCGGACCTCGGTGCAGATGCTGAACCGCTATGTCGGCCAGCCGGACGGGTCGTTCAGCCGCGAGAGTCTGACCGAGGTGCGGTTCGTGCCCCTGGTCGAGGGGGCGGCGAAGGAGGGGTGAGCGGGGCGCCGTTCATCGGGGCGCCGCAAAATCGTGCCGTTTCGCAGCTTGGCTTGGCGTGCCGTCCGGGGCATCAGGGGACGGACCGAAGCGAGGGCGAGGAGCTTCCATGACCGCGACGCACGGCGCATCATTCAGGACGGGACCGGGGCGCAGCCTCGCGCTGGGACTTCTGGCCCTGCTGGCCATGGCCGCCTCGGCCTGCGCCTCCTATCCCGCGGAGCCCCGGTTCCCGACCCGGCCGATGGAGGTCGGGGTGCGACCGGCGCCGGCCGTCGACGACTCCTCTGTGGCGCCGCCCGCCGCCGAGGAGCCTCCGCCCAATGCCGTGATCCCGAGCGAGGAGATCGAGGGCGGGGCCCTGCCGCCCGCAGAGACTGTCGCGCCGCCGGTCGAGGCCCCGCCGCCGCCGCCGCCGCCGCCCGCGGGCCTGCGCGTCGAGGCGGGCGCCGTCTATGATGTGCAGCCGGGCGACACCCTGTCGGGCATCGGTCGCCGCTTCCAGGCCCCGCTGCAGGCCCTGGTGGACCTGAACGGGCTGGGGCCGCAGGCGGCGATCCGGCCGGGCATGCGGCTGATCCTGCCCGACAGCGCCATCGACACCGGCGTGGAGGCGCGGGCGACCGGGCCATCCCCGCGCGGGGTCCGGGTGCCGGACGGGGGCGTGCCGCCACCGCCGCCGCCGCCGC
>CAMCIP010000157.1 GCA_945874855.1 Brevundimonas vancanneytii | reverse complement strand
GATCTTCACCCGGCCGGGGCGGGTGCGGTTCGAGCGGGGCGAGCCCTTCTGCTTCATCACCCTGGTCGAGCATCGCAAGATGGAGCAGGTCGACCCGGTGGTACGGTCGCTGGACAGCAATCCGGGGATGAAGGACCAGTTCGAGGCGTGGAACCGCCAGCGCACCGACTTCAACCGGCGGCTGGCCGGCGGTGATCCCGACGCGGCCAAGGAGGCCTGGCAGAGGTTCTACTTCAAGGGCGAGATTCCCGAGGACCTTGGCACGGCCCCGGCCACCCACACCAACAAGCGCCGCCTGCGGTCGCCCCGCGTCGGCTGAGGATCAGTTCGCGCGGGCGATCCGCGGGCCGACGTTGGCGATGACTTCGCGGGCGTCGAAGGCGTTGGGGTCGCCCGCAGGCTTGGTGCCGCGGCCCATGACGATCTCGGCCGACGCCTCATAGCGATCGACCTGGCGCACGTCGAAATCATTGCCCCAGCGGCGGTCGAACGGGCTCCAGGCCCCGCTGCGGCTGAACCGCCAGGCCGGGCTCCAGAAGGGGCCATAGCGATCGCCGTACCAGGGGTCGCGCGTGCCGTAAAAGCGGGTGTCGCGATCCGTGGCCCGCTCGGCCGTGGCGAACCAGTCATAGCCCGAGGACACAGTCAGCTCGGCGGCGCGCAACAGCAGCGACATCTCCACCTGCTCGCGCGATGTGACCGAATTGCCGGCGAAGGTCACGCGGAAGCGGTCGGTTTCCAGCCGCTGCTCGGCATAGCCGCCGTACCGGCCCTCGACCGCCGGGCCATAGGTGGTGGGGGTGGCGCAGGCCGAAACCGTCAGGGCCGCGAGGGCGGCCAGTCCGAGAACGACAGGGGTCTTGCGGGGCGAAACCATGGTGTCTCTCCGTCCGGCGAACCACACGCCGGGCCTGATGAACGGGGGCCGGATCCCCGCGGTTCCGGCGCGCGCGCCTCAGGGCCTGAGGCCGATCAGCGCGGCGGCGGTGACCAGGAGAAGTCCGACCGCGACGTCGAAGCCGCGCCGCACCCCGGGTCGCGTCATGACCCGGGCCAGCGCCGCTCCGCCCAGACCGTAGGCCGACATGGTCAGAAAATCCATGCCGAGGGTGGCGGCGGCGAACAGGGCCAGCTGAGGCGCGGCGTCGCGGGCCGGGTCCATGAAGGGGGGCAGCACGGCGGTGAAGAACAGCACCGCCTTGGGATTGGCCAGCTGCACCAGAAACCCGTCCACCAGCGGGCCCCGCCCCAGCCGGATCGGCGGCGGCGCGTCCGCGGCAGACGTCGGCGCGGGCCGGGCGGCGGCCCACAGCGACTTCAGCCCCAGCCATCCCACATAGGCCGCGCCCGCCCAGGCCACGACGCGGAACACGGCCGGAAAGGCCGTCACCAGGGCGCCGAGCCCCAGGGCGGCAGCCCCGAACCAGACCAGGGTGGCCCCGCTCATCCCGACCACGCCCGCGACCACCGCCGCGCGCCCGCGCGCCATGCCGTTGGCGACCGAGAAGAGATTGGCCGGGCCCGGCGTCACCGCCATCACGGCCATGACGGCCAGAAAGGTCAGATAGCGGTCGGGATCGACGGGCAGGTCCATGCGGCCTGATCGGCCGCGTCGGCCGCGCCGTCAATCGGGGCTCAGACCAGGCCGTCGACGGCCCGGGCCGCTGCGCTGCCGCCCGGGAAGACGAGCCCGTCCAGTGCGGCACGATCCACACCCAGATGGTCGCGCAGCACGCCCTTGAACACCGCCCTCACGTCCAGGGTCGAGGCGAGGTCGCGACCCTCGTAGAGCCTCCCCTCCGCGAGGGTCGGCCAGTCGCCGATCGGGCCACCGGGCCGGATCGCCCCGCCCATCAGCAGCAGGGATGAGGCCGTGCCGTGATCGGTGCCGCCTGTGCCGTTGGCCCGCGCCGTCCGGCCGAACTCGGTGGCCAGCAGCATGACCGTGCGATCCCAGTCCGGGCCCAGGCCGTCGCGCAGGCCACCGATCAGGCCGTCGAGCCCGCCGAGTCGCTGGATCATCTGCGGGGCCTGGCGGGCATGGGTGTCCCAGCCGTCGACGGAGAGGGCGACCACATCGGCCCCCGCCTCGCCCGTCATGAGGCGGGCGACCGCCTGCCCCAGGGCCGCGACGTCATTGCGCCGGATGGCCCCGCCCTCGGCCATGGCGTCGGTCTCCAGCCCCCGCGCCAGACCCGGCCCCAGCAGGGGGTCGGTGGCATAGAGGTCCATCAACTGGCTGACCAGCCGGTCGTCGCGCGAGACCTCGCGCCCCGGGGCCCAGGAGGTGGTGGGCGCTGCGCCACGCAGGATAAGGGGGGTCTGGGCCCCCACCGACAGGGCCTTCAGAGGCGCGCCGCCCGTCGCGGCGAGGGCCCGGTTCAGCCAGCCGTCGGTCTGGCCGCGTAGGCTGTCGGCCCCGCTTTCCAGAACGTCCTGGGCGTCGAAATGCGAGCGGATGCGCGCCGGAATGGCGACGGCCGGGGCGAAGCGCATCTGGCCCGCCTGGAACAGGCCGTGGGTCAGGGGCATGGCGGGGTGCAGGCCGAACCCCCCGGTCAGCTCCAGTGCGCCGCCCGGCTCGCCCGGCCCGGCCACGGCCAGTTCGCCGCGCAGGGCCCGGTGGTTCGGGTCCGCATAGGGAACGGTCAGGCTGAGCCCGTCCAGCGCCCCGCGGGCGATCAGGACGACCAGCTTGGGGCGGGCCCCGGCGACCTGGGCCCGGACGCGGCCGGCCCCGGCCAGGCTGAGGGCCAGGCCCCCGCACAGGATGTGACGACGGTGAAGAGAGGTCATCGGCGCTGGAACTCCGGCGACATGAGGAACAGGGTCAGGCCTTCGGCGCGGCTCTCGGCCCGGGCGACGGTCTGGCGGGTTCGTTCGCCGAGGCGCGGGCCGAGGGCCCGCTCCGCCAGGACCACGGGATCGGCGGCCGTGGTCTCCAGCATGTCGGCGACCGACCTGGCCCAGTTCAGCCGCTTCACCAGGGCGTCGGGCCCGGCCCAATCCTCGGCCATGTCCGGCCAGCCCTCGGGCGAGGGCGGACGCCAGGCCGGCTGGCCCATGGACTCCAGCGCCAGGTTCAGGGCCTGGACGCGCGGCGGCGCGACGCCGACGGTGCGGTGGGTGGAGACGACGAAGTCATAGGGAGTCTTGATCTTGACCGGCGCCGGGTCCCAGGCCGCGGGTGCGGCGATCAGGGCCCGGGCGACAGCGGCCAGATCGCCGCGCGAAGCGGTCCACGCCGATTCCAGCGCCGCGACCAGGGCCGGATCGGGCACGTCGGCGCAGAAATGGGTTGCGATCCGCCGGCAGAGACGGCGACCTGTCTCCGGCCTCCGGGCCAGATCGGTGAGGATGGCCGCGCCCTGCGTGACGTCGCCCTCCGGATAGGTCCGGCCCAGCACCGTGCGGGACCCCGGCTGGTGGATGATCTCGCGGAACAGGAAACCCTCGGACAGGCCCGGCACCCGTCCGCCCTCAACCGGTTCGCCGCGGGCCCGACCCCGGCCGGCGCGCAGGCGGGGCCGTCGCGCCTGCGCCGCGCCCGGGCCGCCGTCGATCGACCAACCGGTCAGGGCCCGCGCCAGTTCGGTGACGTCGGCCTGCGAATAGCCGCCGTCGGCACCGACGGTGTGGAGTTCGAGGATCTCGCGGGCCAGGTTCTCGTTCAATCCGGCGTCGCGCCGTCGCCCGCCCGGGCTGTCGGGGCCGACCGACTGGGCCTGGTCCAGATACAGAAGCATGCCGGGATGGCTCTCGCAGGCCAGCAGCAGGTCCTCGAACGGGCCGAAGACGTGGGGCCGCACCGCCTCGCGCTCATAGGAATCGATGAAGACGGCGCTCTGGAATTTCGTCGCCGAAATGGTCAGCTGGTTGGCCCAGAAGGTCGCCCAGCGCTCGGCGAAGCCCGAGGGAGTTGTCGCGGCCCACTGGGCCCGGGCCAGAAAGGCGGCGGCCGATTGTTGCGCCAGGCCCTGTCGCTCGGCGCGCCGGGCGTCGAAGGCGGCCTGGGCGGCGGGGTCCTGCGCCGGACGCATGCCGCCTTCCGGATCCTGCATGGCCATGGGCGCGGCGGGGTCGCGGCCCCCCGGGCGGGTCGATCCGTCCTCGCGGATGTTCGCGCGATAGGCGGTGAAGGCCTCGACCTGGGCCGCCGTGTCGGGGAAGTCGCCGGGGGGATTGGGCGCGCCGGCAGGCGTGATCTGGGCCTCCAGCCAGTCTCGCGGACCGGCGGTGACCCGGGCGATCTCGCCGGGCCCTGCGCCGAAGCCGAACCGGCCCAGCGCGATCGCGGCGGTCATCGGGGAAGCGTCCTGGGCCATGATCCCTCCTCGGCGGGTTTCAGGAGCTTGAACGGCGCACCGCAGCGGTTCCGTCGCGGAGGGTCAGGCGGGCTTCAGCGCTTCTTGCCCAGCTCGGCGGCGATGTCCTTGACCAGGCGGCCGACCTTGCGGTGGGCGGCGGTGATCTGGTCGCGCGTCACGCCCCAGCGCTTCATCCAGTATTCGACGGCCTGACGCTCCGACAGGTCCAGCCGGTCCTTGTCGATGAAGCCGCGCTTGTCCTTCAGTCCCGCCATGTCGCCTCCCTGAGGCGTCGCCATAGCAGGAGCGGCCACTTCCGGAGCACGAAAAAGGGCGGGCCCGTTGCCGGACCCGCCCTCCTGTTCGTTCGGCCTCAGCCGGGCGTCGTGGATCAGAAGTCCATGTCGCCCATGCCGCCCATGCCGCCACCGCCGTGGCCGCCGGCGGCGCCGCCGGAGGCCTTCTTCGGGGCGTCGGCCACGGCCGCTTCCGTGGTGATCATGATGCCGGCCACCGAGGCCGCATCCTGAAGCGCGGTGCGGACCACCTTGGCCGGATCGATCACGCCCATGGCGACCAGGTCGCCGTACTCTTCGGTCTGGGCGTTGAAGCCGTAGGTCCTGGAGGCGTTCTCCAGCACCTTGCCGACCACGATCGAGCCTTCGACGCCGGCGTTTTCGGCGATCTGGCGGATCGGGGCCTGGATGGCGCGGCGGATGATGGCGATGCCCGCGGTCTGGTCGGCGTTGTCGCCGGTCAGGCCCTCAAGCGCCTTGGTGGCCTTGAGCAGGGCGATGCCGCCGCCCGCCACGACGCCTTCTTCCACCGCGGCGCGGGTGGCGTTCAGCGCGTCGTCGACGCGGTCCTTCTTCTCCTTGACCTCGACCTCGGTCGAGCCGCCGACGCGGATGACCGCGACGCCGCCGGCCAGTTTGGCCAGACGCTCCTGCAGCTTCTCCTTGTCGTAGTCCGAGGTGGTGTCCTCGATCTGCTTCTTGATCTGGCCGATGCGGGCCTCGATCGCGTCCTTTTCACCGACGCCGTCCACGATGGTGGTGTCGTCCTTGGTGATGGTGACCTTCTTGGCCTTGCCGAGCATGTCGAGTGTGACGTTCTCGAGCTTGATGCCCAGGTCCTCGGAGATGACCTGGCCGCCGGTCAGGACGGCGATGTCCTCCAGCATGGCCTTGCGACGGTCGCCGAAGCCCGGCGCCTTGACGGCCGCGACCCGCAGGCCGC
>CAMCIP010000156.1 GCA_945874855.1 Brevundimonas vancanneytii | reverse complement strand
TGGCCAGAAGCGCCTGTTCCAGCGGCGTGCCCCCGATCGGCAGGGGGGCCTCGGTTCCGTCCTCGTGGCGGCCGAACTCTTCGGGCCGAAGGGGGGCGATGGGCTCGGACTCATGCGCCGCATTGGACACGGCGGGCGCGCGGGGCGCGGAAGACGGGGACAGCGGGGGACTCCGGTCAGATGGACTTGGGCAGAGAGCCTATCACGGACGGGCCGCCCCGTCACGACCGCCCGAATCAACGCCCGCCGCGGCGCGAATGGCGGACGAGGCGCGCGGGTTCAGCGGCGCCCGCAGATAGGTCCAGGCCGGGGCCGCCATGTCGGCCAGCTGGGATGCGGAGCGCGACGGCACGCGGGCCGCGGCGAAGCGTCGGGCGGCCGGCGCACTGCGGCTTTCCAGCAGACTGCCCGGCCGGGCCACCACCGCCATGGGCATCAGGCGCATGACGTCGGTCCAGCCGCGCCAGCGGTGGAAGCCGGCCAGATTGTCCGAGCCCATCAGCCAGACGAACCGCACGCCGGGATGGCGGGCCTTCAGCGCGCGCAGCACGTCCACCGTCCAGACCAGCCGCGCGCGCGTCTCGAAGTCCGACACGATCATGTCGGGCCCCCGGGCCACGGCGCGGGCCGAGGCCATGCGGTCGGCCAGGGGCGCGGTCCGGTCGGCGGACTTCAGCGGGTTCTGCGGCGACACCAGCCATACCACCCGGTCCAGCCCCAGCCGCCGCAGGGCGGTTTCCGCCACATGGGCGTGGCCGTCATGGGCCGGGTTGAACGACCCGCCGAACAGTCCCACGGCCATCCCCGGCGCCAGGCCCAGTCCATCGCGCAGGATCCCCGGTCGGGGCCCGAAACGGCGCGGCGCGGGGCCTGCGTGAAAGAAGCTCAAGGGGCGCGTCCGGGCTTATGCTCAAACCTGCCCTAACACGCGGGGCCTAGGGCGCCCAGCCGCCCGGCGTCTCCTGCACGGGGCCGTCGTCGTTCTCGACCGGGGCGATCTCGCCGCGGGTGCGGCGCACGACCAGCCAGGCGGCGCGCAGCAGTTCGGGCACGCCCTCGCCGGACACGCCGGAGACCAGCATGGGGTCCACCCCGGCGGCGGCCTTCAGCTCGGCCGCCTTTTCGCTGCGGGCCTCCGGCGTCAGGGCGTCGATCTTGTTCAGGGCCAGGATCTCGGGCTTCTCGCCCAGCCCCTCGCCATAGGCCTCCAGCTCGTGGCGGATGGTGCGCCAGGCGCCGGCCACGTCGTCCTGGGTCCCGTCGACCAGATGGATCAGACAGCCCGAGCGTTCCACGTGCCCCAGGAACCGCGTGCCCAGCCCCGCGCCCTCATGCGCGCCTTCGATCAGGCCGGGGATGTCGGCGATCACGAACCGCTCGGACGGGCTCAGGTCCACCATGCCCAGATTGGGCGTCAGGGTGGTGAAGGGATAGTCGGCGATCTTGGGCCGCGCGGCCGAGGCCGCGGCCAGGAAGGTCGACTTGCCGGCATTGGGCAGGCCGGCCAGACCGACATCGGCGATCAGCTTCAGCCTCAGCCAGATGGCCCGCTCCTGGCCCTCCTGGCCAGGATTGGCATAGGCCGGGGCCTGGTTGGACGGGCCCTTGAAGCGGACATTGCCCCAGCCGCCGTTGCCGCCCTTGAGCAGCATCTCGGTCTTGCCGGCCACATCCATGTCCAGCAGCACCGTCTCCTTGTCCTCGTCCAGCACCTGGGTGCCGACCGGGACTTTCAGGATCACGTCCTCGCCCTTGGCCCCGTGCATCTGCCGGCCCATGCCATGGACGCCGGTCTGGGCACGGAAATGCTGCTGGTAGCGAAAGTCGATCAGGGTGTTCAGACCCTCCATGGCGACGATCCAGACGTTGCCGCCATTGCCGCCGTCGCCGCCGTCGGGCCCGCCATTGGGGATGAATTTCTCGCGCCGGAACGACACGGCGCCCGCCCCGCCGTTGCCCGAGCGGATGTAGATCTTGGCCTGGTCGAGAAACTTCATGCCGGGCTTATGCCGCAGAAGGACGGCGAGGTGTAGGCGCTGACGGCGTCTCCCTCCCCCTCGGGCGAGAGACCCCTGCCGTCACCCCCACACGCCGTAGGGGTCGCTCCACGCCAGGCCCAGCGCCTCGGCCACCGCCGGATAGGTGATCTCGCCCTTCAGCACATTCAGACCGCGCGCCAGGTGCGGATTGGTCTTCAGCGCGTCCAGACCGTGGTCGGCCAGGGCCAGGCCGAAGGGCAGGGTGGCGTTGTTCAGGGCCTCGGAGCTGGTACGCGGCGCGGCGCCGGGCATGTTGGCCACGCAATAGTGGACCACGCCGTCGACGACATAGGTCGGGTCCTCGTGGGTGGTGGCCTTGGACGTCTCGAAACAGCCGCCCTGGTCGATGGCGACGTCGACCAGCACCGAGCCGGGCTTCATCTGCTTCAGGTGCTCGCGCTTGATCAGCTTGGGGGCCTCGGCCCCCGGCACCAGCACGGCGCCGATGATGACGTCGGCCTTGACCATCTCCTCCTCGATCGCGCCGATCGAGGAATAGCGGGTGATGACCCGGCCGTTGGTCACCTCGTCGATATAGGCCATGCGCGGGATGGAGCGCTCCAGCACCACCACCTCGGCGCCCAGGCCCATGGCCATGCGGGCCGAGTTCAGGCCCACCACGCCGCCGCCCAGCACCAGCACCCGCGCCGGGGCCACGCCCGGCACGCCGCAGAACAGCAGGCCCATGCCGCCATTGTGCTTCAGCAGGGTCTCGGCCGCCGAGAAGACCGCGATCCGGCCCGCGACCTCGGACATCGGCGCCAGCAGCGGCAGGCCGCCGCGCACATCGGTGACGGTCTCATAGGCCACAGCCGCGCAGCCCGAGGCCATCAGCCCCTTCGTCTGCTCCGGATCGGGCGCGAGGTGCAGATAGGTAAACAGGATCTGGTCGGGGCGCAGCATCTCCCACTCGACCTTCTGCGGCTCCTTGACCTTCACGATCATGTCCGCGCCGTCGAAGATCTCGCGGGCGGTGGTGGCCAGCCTGGCGCCCGCCTTCTTGTAGTCGACGTCCGAAAAGCCGGCGCCGAGGCCCGCGCCGGCCTGGACCGTCACCGTATGGCCGTGGGCCACATATTCGCGCACCGCCGTGGGGGTCAGGCCAATGCGGTGTTCGTTCTTCTTGATTTCCTTGGGGACGCCGACGCGCATCTGGTTTTCCTCGTCTGTGGGGATCGGGCGGCTCTGGCGGCCGCCTCGGGTCGGCGCACAATCTAGCGAGGGGCCGATCGCAGGTTCCTGTTCTTTTCGGCGCTGAGGTGGGGCATCTTCGCAGCTTCTGCGAAGGATGAGCCGAATGAAGACCGTTTCCGCCGTCGCCCTGGACGATGTCGACCGCAAGATGATCCGCGCCCTCCAGGGCGACGGCCGCATGACCAACGCCGACCTGGCCCGGACGGTCAATCTGTCGGAAAGCGCCTGCCTGCGCCGCCTGAGGGCGCTGGAGGCGGCGGAGGTGATCAGCCGCTATGCCGCCATCATCAACGAAAGGGCCGTCGGCCTGCCGATCAGCGTCTTTGTGACGGTCACCCTGTCCAGCCAGGCCGAGAGCGCCCTGACCGCCTTCGAGACCGCCATCGCCACCGTGCCGGAGGTGGTGGAATGCTATCTGATGACCGGCTCGTCCGACTATCTGCTGCGTCTGGTGGTGCGCGACGTCGACGATCTGGAGCGGGTCCATGCGCGCGAGCTGACCCGGATTCCGGGTGTGACCCGGGTCTCGTCCAGCGTGGCCATGCGGACCGTGGTAAAGCGGGGCGCGCTGCCGGTTTGACTCAACTCCGCGTTGCGTGGATCATCGCCTCATGGGCCTCTCCGAAATCCCCGCCATCTGGATCGACCGTGAGCCGACGCTCGACGAGGAGATTGGCGCGCTCGACGATGAGGACGTGTTCGACATGGCCAACCTCGGCGAGGCGCAGACAGGGATCGCCGGGGTCGTGACGATCACGACGGTAATGGGCAGGCATGGCCCCCGTGTGAAATGCTTCGTCAATAAGGGCCGAGGGCAGCCCAGCTTCTCGGTGGCCATCGCTTCGGAGCCTCGCGTCGTGGCCAAGTCAGGTGAATTTGATGACCGCGACTTCGCACGCCTTGCCCCCCTGGTCATCGAATGGGTCAGGCTCAATCACCTCGCTCTCGCCCGGTTCTGGTGGGACGGTAACGACCTGATGCACGACGAGGTCCAGGCCTTCATCGCCGACCTCGCCAAGGTCTGACCCCTACTTCAAGGCCAACGTCACCGCCTTGACGTCCAGATATTCGTCGATGCCATGGATCGAGCCTTCGCGGCCGTAGCCCGACTGCTTGACCCCGCCGAACGGGGCGATGGGCGTGGACATCAGGCCGGTGTTGACCCCGCACATGCCCGCCTCGATGCGCCGGGAAATCCGCATCGCCCGGTCCAGATCGCGTGTGAACAGATAGGAGGCCAGGCCGAAGGGGCTGTCATTGGCCTTTGCCACCACCTCGTCCTCACTCCCGAAGGAGAAGACGGGGACCAGGGGGCCGAAGGTCTCCTCCTCGCGGAACAGCCGGTCGTCACCGCCCAGGGTCACCGTCGGCTCGAAGAAGCGACCGCCCAGAGCATGCCGCCCGCCGCCGGTCAGGACCCGCGCACCGTCCGCCTTCAGCGCCGCCAGATGGGCCTCGACCTTGCCCAGCGCCCGGTCCTCGATCAGGGGCCCGACCTTGACGCCGTCCTCGAAGGCTCCGCCGACCTTCAGCGCCGCGACCCGTTCGGCCAGTTTCGCGGCATAGGCCTCGGCCACCGGGGCCTCGACATAGACCCGGTTGGGGCAGACGCAGGTCTGGCCGGCATTGCGGAACTTGCCCTTGACGGTCTCCTCGGCGGCCAGGTCCAGATCGGCGTCGGCGAAGACGATCAGGGGGGCGGCGCCGCCCAGCTCCATCGACACCCGCTTCAAGGTCGGGGCGCACTGCCCGGCCAGCAGGCGGCCGATCGGGGTGGAGCCGGTGAAGGACAGTTTGCGGATCAGGGGCGAGGCGGTCAGCACGCCGCCGACCGTCGCCGCGTCGCCGGTCACCACGCTGAGCACGCCCCCGGGCAGGCCGGCGCGATCCGCCAGTTCGGCCAGGGCGATGGCCGTGAACGGGGTCTGGGACGCCGGCTTGACCACCGCCGTGCAGCCGGCGGCGAAGGCCGGCCCCAGCTTGCGCGTCAGCATGGCGGCGGGGAAGTTCCACGGCGTGATCAGGGCACAGGGGCCCACCGCCTGGCGGAAGGTCAGGATCAGATGGCCCAGCGGGCTGTCCTGGGTCTCGCCGATCAGCCGTTCGGCCTCGCCGGCGAACCATTTCAGAAAGCCGTTGGCATAGGCGACCTCGCCCCGCGCCTCGGCGAACGGCTTGCCGTTTTCCAGCGCCATCAGGGCGGCCAGCCCATCGGTGTTCTCGTCCACCAGGGCGGCCCAGTCGCGCAGGATCTGCGCCCGCCGGTGCGGGTCGGACTGCGACCAGTCGGGAAAGGCGTCGGCGGCGGCCCGGATGGCCCGCTCCGTCTCC
>CAMCIP010000155.1 GCA_945874855.1 Brevundimonas vancanneytii | reverse complement strand
ACGCCCTCGACGAGACCGGCGATCTCCTCGCCGAACATGCCGGCGATGTCCTCGCGCGTGGCCGACGTGTCCTCGACCACATCGTGCAGCAGGGCCGTGACGATCGAGGCGGTGTCCAGTCGGTACTGGGTCAGGATGCCCGCGACCTGTATGGGATGGGCGAAATAGGGATCACCCGAGGCCCGCAGCTGCGAGCCGTGCATCTTCATGGCGTAGACATAGGCCCGGTTCAGCAGGGCCTCGTCCGCGGAGGGGTCATAGACCTTGACCGCGTCGATCAGCTCGAACTGGCGCATGATCCTCGCGCGCGCGGGCGCCGGAGTTTCGACCGGATCGGTGTTAGGGGCCGGCACGTCGATGCGCGCCGGAAGAATGGTGACGCCGCTGTCGCCCTCCGGCGTCAGTAGCGCTCCTCCTGCCCGCCGTCGCGGTCGCTTTGCAGCGCCCGGATCAGCTCGGCCTCGGCCATGTTCATGTGCTGGGGCTCGGCCAGCAGGGCCACGACCTCGGCCTCATCCTCGGCTTCGGTCCGCTCGTCGACGCGCTGCAGGGTGGTGATGATGGCTTCGTGCAGTTCGTCAGGCACCACGGCGTCCTCGGCCAGTTCGCGCAGGGCGACGACCGGGTTCTTGTCGTTGTCGCGGTCCAGCATCAGCGGCGCGCCATTCGCGATGTTGCGCGCCCGGTGCCCGGCCAGCAGCACGAGGCCGAAGCGGTTGGGAACCTTCTCGATGCAGTCTTCGACGGTGACGCGAGCCATGAAATCCTCGGGCGGCGGGGAGAACCGCGGAAGCTAGCGACTTGGGGCGGATTGTGCAACGCCGCAGGCTCAGGAATGCGGCGAATCCGCCTCCGGACGCGCGTCACGACCGACGGTGGCCGTGGCCGCCAGCGCGGCCGCCGTCCGGCCCGAGACCGGATGGCGCCAGTCCGGCGCGATCTCCGCCAGTGGCCCCATGACGAACAGGCGTTCGGCTGCGCGCGGATGCGGCAGGATCAGCCCGTCCAGATCTCCGGCCAGACGTCCGAACGCCACGAGGTCCAGATCAAGGGTCCGCGGGGCGTTGCGGGCGCTGCGCGTCCGTCCGAACGCCTCTTCGATCCGTCCCAGCGCCGCCATCAGGGCGTGGGGATCCAGAGCCGAGCGGATTCTCGCCACCCCGTTCAGGAAGGGCGGTTCCAGCGGGTCCGGCCAGGCGGCCGATTTCCACCAGGATGATCGGGCGATCACCTGCAGTCCTTCGCCCGGAAAACGGGCCAGCGCCGCCTCCAGCGCCTCACGGCAGTCGGGCCGGTCGCCCTTGTCATTGGCGCCGAGGGCGACGAAGACGGCCGGGTCCAGATCAGGGTCGGCGCGCGATTCCGCGTCGACCGGACCCCCATATTCGCCGGAGCCGCTTTTCATGACTACGCCTTCCGACCGCCTCGCCCTGTTCATCGACGGGGCCAATCTGCATTCCACCGCCCGGGCGCTGAACGCCGATCTCGACTTCCGCAAACTGCTCGAGATGTGGCGCGGGCGGGGGCGGCTGGTCCGGGCGTATTACTACACCGCGGTCGTGGAGGGCGAGGAGTTCTCGCCGGTCAAGCCGCTGATCGACTGGCTGGACTACAACGGCTTTTCGGTCGTCACCAAGCCCGCACGGCGCTTCACCGACGCCGAGGGCCGGTCCCGGATCAAGGGCAATATGGACATGGAGATCGCCGTGGACATGCTGGAGATGGCTCCGCACCTGGAACACGCCGTCCTGTTCAGCGGCGACGGCGACTTTCGACGCGTCGTCCAGGCGGTGCAGGCCCGGGGCGTGCGTGTGACCGTGGTCTCCACCCTCAAGTCCCAACCGCCCCAGATCGCCGACGAACTGCGGCGCCAGGCCGACGACTACCTCGACCTGTTCGACCTGCTGCCGGAAATTTCGCGGCCGCGCGGTGCCCCTTTGGGCGAGCGGCCGTGACCCCCGTCCCGCCAGAAGCCCCGCGCGGCTGCCCCCTGTGCCCGCGCCTGGTCGCCTATCGTCAGGAGAACGCCCGGCGCGAGCCGACCTGGTTCAACGATCCCGCCCCCTCCTTCGGCGATCCGCAGGCGCGTCTGCTGATCGCGGGCCTCGCCCCGGGACGGACGGGCGCAAACCGCACCGGCCGCCCCTTCACGGGCGATCACGCCGGCTGGCTTCTGTATCAGACCCTGCTGGAGACCGGCTTCGCGCGTGGGACCTATGACGCCCGGCCCGACGACGGTCTGGAGCTGGTCGACTGCCTGATCACCAATGCGGTCCGCTGCGCCCCGCCGGGGAACAAGCCCCTGCCGGTCGAGGAGGCGACCTGCCGGCCCTTCCTGACCGCCCGCATCGCCGCCCTGCCCCGGCTGAAGGTCATCGTGACCCTGGGCGACGTGTCGCGCCGCAATGTGCTCAAGGCGCTCGGCCGCCCCGCCTCGGCCATGGCGGCCGGTCATGGGTCGGAGGGCGTCGTCGACGGCCTGGCGATCCTGAACAGCTATCACTGCTCCCGACTGAACACGAACACCGGGCGCCTAACGCCGGAGATGTTCCGCAACGTCTTCCTGCGGGCGCGGGATCTGATCGCGGCGACGTGAACGCGGCGACGCCGTTTCTGCGTTGACGTTGCGGGCGCGACGCGAGACCGTCGTCGCTCTCGTCGGAAGGAGGTTGCCATGCGTGCGTCTCTCTCAGTGATCGCCTCAGTCGGAGTTTTGCTGACATGGGGGGGGGCAACGGGTTTTCGTGAACCTGTCGCTTCGTTTGAGCCGGCGAAGCAGTCGAGAATGGATCCACCCCTGTCCGACTGCCAGTATCTTCACTACCAGCGCTGCCTCGCGCACGGATTGGGTCACATTCACTGTTATGCCGAGGCACAAGAGCAACTGTGCGTGAAGTAGGCTGAGCCTCGAACCTCATCGCCAGCATGTCGCTTAGTTCGGTATTGGTTGCGCTGCTGATCGTGAACGCGACTTCCGAATGGCAGTCGCGTTCACAGGACCCTCCGCCACCTCAAGACCCACCGGTCACCCGCGTCGACGACATCGTGGTCGAGGGTCGGCCGCTTCGCGCCGTGGTCGATGACTTCGTCGATGAGGTGATCGCCCCGCCAGTCGGCCGGGGACCCGCTCGCTGGAACCGACGTGTCTGCGTAGGCGTGGTCAACCTTCGGAGCGAGGCCGCGCAGGCGTTGGCGGACCAGGTATCCGCGGTCGCCTTGCGGGCCGGACTGGAGGTCGGAGAGCCGGGCTGCAACCCCAACATCTTGGTGATCTGGACCGATGATGCGCCGGCCCTCGCGCGGGCGCTGGTTGCCCGCAGACCGCGAGCGTTCCGTCCTCAATACAGTGGGGCCGCCCAGAGTTCAGAGGCGCTAGAGCGATTTCAAGACACTGAGGCGCCGGTACGCTGGTGGCATGTCAGCATGCCGGTGGTACGTGAAACCGGGCTCCCCGGGGTACGCATGCCAGGTGAGCCTCCCCCGACGATTGCTGGAGAGGGTCGGCTGAGGAGCCCGCTCCGCAACGATCTGCTCAAGGCCTTCATCATCGTCGATCTGCGCGCGGCGGAAGGTCTCGATCTGCGCCAGCTCGGTGACTACATCGGCATGGTGGCCTTGGCTCAGGTTGACGCGCAGGCCGACACGAGGGGACACGACACGATCCTGAACCTGTTTCAACCGGATGTGTCGCCGGGGCTCCGCCTCACCGACTGGGACGTCTCGTTCCTCGAAGCTCTGTACGACGCGGAACTGCATCAACGCCAGAACCGCAGCCAGTTCGGGGAGGTGATCCGCGACATGACGCGTCGACGGCAGGACGCGGCCGACGACGCGGAGGGCGAATAGCCGTCGCTCCGCCTGAGGCGCCCGCGCCACACGAATCAGTCACCCTTGTCCCTGCCCTTTCTGGCATGCAACCGCGCCCGGCCGACCCGCGTTTTCGGGTCAGGAGGAGGCATCGACATGCGGAAATACCAGACGGCGTTCACCCCGACCGAGCGCAAGACCTTCGTCCGACTGATGGTCGTCGGACTGATCGTGGCCGCACTGGGCGTGGTGGTCGATCGGGTCAGCGGTCCGTCGCTCGGCTGGTACGGCCAGGACTATTCCACCCAGACGATGCAGGGCGTGATCGCGGCCCGTCCTCTGGGCTGAGACCCGGCCGCGCGATCACCCCCTGTCGCGCAGCAACCGGGCCTTGTCGCGGGCCCAGTCGCGCTCGGCGGTGGCCTCGCGCTTGTCGTGCAGCTTCTTGCCCTTGGCCAGGGCGATCTCGATCTTGGCGCGCCCGGCGTCATTCAGATACAGCCGCACCGGGATGATGGTCTGGCCGTCGCGCTGGACCGCCCCGATCAGCTTGTCGATCTGTTTGCGGTGCAGCAGCAGCTTACGCGGCCGGCGCGGCTCATGGTTGAAGCGGTTGGCCTGTTTGAACGGCGGGATGTCGGCATTGATCAGCACGATCTCACGCCCCTCCACCGCCGCATAGGACTCAGCGATATTGGCCCGGCCATCGCGCAGGGCCTTGATCTCGGTGCCGAGCAGCTGGATCCCGGCCTCGGTGAACTCCTCCAGGAAATAGTCGAAACGGGCCCGGCGGTTCTCGGCGATCGTGCGGGCCTGGGTCTTGACCTCGGCCATCAGGACACGCCGGCCGCCGCCACCGCGCGATCGATGGCGGGACGAACGACCTCGGCCGTGGCCGCCAACGGCAGGCGCACATCCTCCAGACACAGACCGAGGCGCGCCAGGGCGTATTTGGTCGGCGCCGGCGAGTTATCGAGGAACAGGGCCTTGTGCAGGCCGATCAGACGGTCCTGCCACAGGCGGGCCGCCTCCAGATCCCCGGCCTGAACCGCATCATAGAGGGCCACCATGGCTTCGGGCGCGACATTGGAGCTGACCGAGATCACCCCGTGCCCGCCGTGGGCCAGATAGCCGAGGAAGCTGGGATCATCGCCGGAGATCAGGGCGAAGCCGGGCCCGATCTCGGCCCGCTGACGGCTGATCCGCCCCATGTCGCCCGTGGCGTCCTTGATCCCGACCACATTGGGATGGGCCGCCAGCGCGATTGTGACCTCGTCCGACAGGTCCACGCCCGTGCGCCCGGGCACATTGTAGAGCAGGACCGGCAGCTGGACCGCCTCGGCGATCGCCTCGAAATGGGCCTTCAGCCCCGCCTGCGAGGGCCGGTTGTAGTAGGGCGTGACCACCAGGGCCCCGTCGGCCCCCACGGTCTTGGCATGGCGCACGAAGTCGATGGCCTTGTCGGTGGACGGTGAGCCTGCGCCGGCAATGACCCGCACCCGACCGGCGGTCTTCTCGACGCACAGTTCGACGACGCGCCTGTGCTCGTCCGGCGTCAGGGTCGCGCTCTCGCCCGTGGTGCCCATCGGCACCACCCCGTGCACGCCGGCAGCGATCTGCCGCTCCAGAAGACGCACAAAGGCGTCCTCGTCCACGGTTCCGTCACGAAGAGGTGTGATCAAGGCGGTGATCACGCCCTTGAACAAGGGGGCGGTCATGGCAACGATAGTCCTGTCAGGCGAGGCTTCGTGCGTCGCCGT
>CAMCIP010000154.1 GCA_945874855.1 Brevundimonas vancanneytii | reverse complement strand
CGCCCGAGGTGACCGAGGCGCAGATCGTCGAACGCTTCGAGTTCCGCAAGGACGCCCTGTCCATCCCCGAGCGCCGCAGCTTCACCGTGCTGACCGCTCCCTCGCAGCAGGCGGCCGCCGCGGTGGCCCAGGCCCTGCGCGCCGGCCAGACGCCGGATGAGGTCGCCGCCGCCAACGGGCTGCAACCCACCCCCTATATGGAAACGCCGCGCGCCGCGGTGACCGATCCGGCCATCGCCCAGGCGGTCTTCGGCAGCCCCGGTCACGGCGTCGTCGGCCCGATCCAGGCCCGTGTCGGCTTCGCCGTCGCCGTGGTCACCGAGGTGTTCGGGGCCGAGCCCGCGACGCTGGAAGGCGTGCGCGAAGCCGTCTTGCAGGAACTGCGCGGCGAAGCCGAACGCGCCCTGATCTATGGTCGCGTCGAACGCTTCGAAGCCGCCCGCAACGCCGGACGCACCCTCGACCAGGCCGTGGCCGACGTGGGGGCCCGGATCGTCAAGCTGGAGAACATCACCGAAAACGGCCGTCGGCCGAACGGCGAGCAGATCAACGCCCCGCCCCAGGTCTTCACCACCGCGTGGTCGCTGGAAAAGGGCGGGGTGAGCGATGTGGTCGACGCCGGTCAGGGCCAGTATTTCGTGCTGCGCCTCGACGAGGTGAAGCCCGCCGCCCTGCCTCCGCTGGATGAGGTCAGGACCGAGCTGAGCGCTGCCTGGATCCAGCGCGAGAACGCGCGCCTGCTGAGGACCAAGGCCGATGAACTGGCCGGACGCGTCCGCGCCGGCGAGGACATCCTGGCTGTGGCCCGCTCCGCCGGGGCCGAGATCATCGTGCGCACCGGCGTCCAGCAGGACGAGGAAACCGCCGAGGCTCTGGGCGGCGGCCTGCTGGAAGGCCTGTTCGGTCAGGGCAAGGGCCAGGCCTTCGTCCAGCCGGTGGCCGAGGACACCTTTGTGGTCGGGGTCACCGACGCCATACGCCCGCCGGTCCCGGCCCTCGCCGCACCGATCGCCGAGCGCATTCGTCCGCGCATCGGTCAGGATCTGGTCGGTGGACTGGGCGATCTGGCCATCTCGGCCGGTCAGCGTCGCACCAAGGCCGAATCCGACCCGGCCCTGGCGCGAGAGGCCCTCGGCCTGCCGCGCGAGGCCCCGGCGACGCCGCCCGCGGCAAAATGACGACGGGCGATCCGGCGAAGCTGGTCGTCCGGCGCCTCATCGACGATCTGGAGACGCCGGTCTCGGCCTTCCTCAAGGTCGCCCACGGCCGGCCCCACGCCGTTCTGCTCGAGTCGGTCGAAGGCGGCGCCGTCAATGGCCGCTGGTCGATCCTGACGCTGGAGCCTGACGTGGTCTGGCGCTGCCGCGACGGCCGGGCCGAGATCGCCCGCGGGCCCGACGTGGCGGCCGCCCGGTTCGTCGCCGAGCCCGGGCCGGCACTGACGTCCCTGCGGGCCCTGATCGCCGAATCCGCGCTGGACCTGCCCGACGACCTCCCGCCCATGGCCGCGGGCCTGTTCGGCGTCTTCGGCTATGACCTCGTCCGCCTGCTGGAACCGCTGGGCGCGGCCAATGCCGATCCGCTGGATCTGCCCGACGCGGTCCTGACCCGGCCCGGCCTGATCGCCGTGTTCGATTCGGTGAAGCATGAGATCGTCCTGACGGCCCCCGTTCGCGACGGCGATCCCGCCGCAGCGGAGACCCGGCTGGACGCCTTCGAGGCGGCGCTGCGCGGCCCCCTGCCCGGCCGCCCCGACCCGCTGCCCATGGAGGTGGACTTCGCCTCACCCGTTGACCAGTCCGCCTTCACCGCCCTGATCGAGCGGGCCAAGGCCTATATCGCCGCCGGCGACATCTTCCAGGTCGTGCTGAGCCACCGGCTGAGCGCGCCGTGGGCCGGCGATCCCTTCGCCGTCTACCGCGCCCTGCGCCGCCAGAACCCGTCGCCCTATCTGTTCTTCCTCGACATGGTGGACTTCCAGCTGGCCGGATCCAGCCCGGAGATCCTGGTGCGGCGCAAGGACGGCCGCGTCACCATCCGGCCCCTGGCCGGCACCCGCCCGCGCGGGGCTGACGCCTCGGCCGACGCGACCCTGGAGGCCGAACTGCTGGCCGATCCGAAGGAGCGGGCCGAGCATCTGATGCTGCTAGACCTCGGCCGCAACGACGTAGGCCGGGTCTCGACGCCCGGCACCGTGCGCGTCACCGACAGCTTCGCCGTCGAGCGCTACAGCCAGGTCATGCACATCGTCTCCAATGTGGAGGGCGAGGCCGATCCGCGGCTGGACGCTGTCGACACCCTGCTGGCGGCCCTGCCCGCGGGCACCCTGTCCGGCGCGCCCAAGGTGCGGGCCATGGAGATCATCGACGAGCTGGAAGAGGTGAAGCGCGGTGTCGGCTATGGCGGCGGGGTCGGCTACATCACCTCGGCTGGCGAGGCCGACGTCTGCATCGTCCTGCGCACCGCCCTGTTCGCCCGGGGCGGCATCCACGTCCAGGCCGGCGCCGGGGTCGTCGCCGACAGCGACCCGGTCGCCGAGTATCAGGAGACCCTCGCCAAGGCGCGGGCCCCCATGCGGGCGGCGCAGGAGGCCGGGCGTTACCGTTGAACCTGGACTGGCGTCAGCGCGCCTGTTCCGCCACGGCCGGTTCGTCGACCGTCACGCCGGGGCCAAGGATGAAGGCGCCCGCCATCAGGACCGCCGCCACCGCGGCCAGGGCCGAGGCCCCCACCACCTTGATCGGCGCGGCCCTGTCGGCCCCGGCCGGCCGGTCCAGCAGGGTGCGGGCTTCGACGATGGCCCTGCCCGCCCGGTCGATGGCGTCTGCGTTCATCCGTCCTTCGTCAGCCCGCGCCGGTTAACGAAGGGTTGCGACCCCCTCACCGCTTGGCCGGCACGCCGACGGGCCCTATGGAACCGCAATGATCCTCGTCGTCGATAACTACGACAGCTTCACATACAACCTCGTCCACTACCTCGCGGAGCTGGGCGCGCCGACCCATGTGGTGCGCAACGACGACCTGACCGTCGACGAGGCCTGGGCGCTGGACCCGCAGGCCGTGCTGCTGTCGCCCGGGCCCTGCTCGCCGAACGAGGCGGGCGTCTGCCTGTCGCTGATCCGGACGGCGGCCGAGGACATGCCCATCCTGGGCGTCTGCCTGGGCCATCAGGCCATCGGCCAGGCCTTCGGCGGCGAGGTGGTGCGGGCCAAGGCCCTGATGCACGGCAAGACCTCGCCCATGCATCACGAGGGGCTGAGCGTGTTCCGCGGCCTGCCCTCGCCCTTCACCGCCACCCGCTATCACTCCCTGGCCGTGCGCCGCGAGACCCTGCCCGACGTGCTTCAGGTCACGGCCTGGACGGAGGACGGCGAGATCATGGGCCTGTCGCACCGGACCCGGCCGATCCACGGCGTCCAGTTCCACCCCGAATCGATCGCCACGGAGCACGGCCACGACCTGCTGGCGAACTTCCTGGACCTGGCGAAGGTGCGCCGGACCGCGATGGTCTGATGGCTGATTCCTTCAAGCCCCTGCTGGCCAAGCTGGTCGACGGCCGCGTGCTGTCGAGCGAGGAGGCGCATGCCTTCTTCGCCGCCTGCCTGCGCGGCGAGCCGACCCCGGCCCAGGTCGCCGCGGCCGTCACCGCCCTGCGCGTGCGCGGCGAGACAGTGGAGGAGATCGCGGCCTTCGCCACGGCCATGCGCGACGCAGCCCTGACCCTGGACCATCCGTACGACGTCATCGACACCTGCGGGACCGGCGGCGACGGCCAGCACACCTTCAACATCTCCACCGCCGCGGCCCTGGTGCTGGCGGGCGCGGGGCTGAAGGTCGCCAAGCACGGCAACCGCGCCCTGAGCTCCAAGTCGGGATCGTCGGACGTGCTGGCGGCGCTGGGCGTCAATCTGGCCGCCACGCCGCAGCAGCAACGGCGGTCGCTGGATGAGGCCGGCATCGCCTTCCTGTTCGCCCCTGCCTACCACGGGGCGATGCGGCATGTCGGGCCGGTGCGGGCCGAGATCGGGTTCCGCACCGTGTTCAACCTGCTCGGGCCCCTGTCCAATCCGGCGGGCGCGCGGCGTCAGGTTATGGGCGTCTATGACCCCCGCCTGCTGGAACCGCTGGCCGAGGTGCTGGGCCGGCTGGGGGCCGCGCGGGCCTGGACCGTGCACGGTCAGGGGCTGGACGAGCTGACCACCACGGGGCCCACCGAGGTGGCGGAATGGAAGGACGGGGCGGTGCGCCGCTTCAGCGTCACGCCCGCCGACGCCGGCCTGCCCGCCGCCCGGATCGAGGACCTGCGCGGCGGGGACGCCGAGGAGAACGCGGCGGCCCTGCGCGCCCTGCTGGACGGGGCACCCGGCGCCTATCGCGACGTGGTCCTGCTGAACGCCGCCGCCGCCCTGATCGTCGGCGATCGCGCCGCCGACCTGCGGCAGGGCGCCGAACTGGCCGCCGCCGTCATCGACGACGGGCGGGCCGCGACGGCGCTGGCGCGGCTGGTGGAGTCGACCAACACGCCGATCGAGGAGCCGTCCGAATGAGCGACGTCCTGGCCGGTATCGCCGCCTACAAGCGGGTGGACGTGGCCGCGCGCAAAGCGGCCGAATCGCAAGCTGCCGTCGAGGCGCGCGCCGCCATGGCCTCACCCCCGCGGGGGTTCCACGCGGCCCTCCAGCGCCGGTTCAACGACACGGGCCACCCGGCGCTGATCGCCGAGATCAAGAAGGCCAGCCCCTCAAAGGGCCTGATCCGCGCCGACTTCGACCCACCGGCGCTGGCCCGGGCCTATGAGCGCGGCGGCGCGACCTGTCTGTCGGTGCTGACCGACGGGCCCAGCTTCCAGGGCGACGACGCCTTCCTCGTCGCCGCGCGGGAAGCCGTCGCCCTGCCCTGCCTGCGCAAGGACTTCCTCGTCGATCCCTGGCAGGTGGCCGAGAGCCGGGCCCTGGGGGCCGACGCCATCCTGATCATCCTGGCCATGATCGACGACGCCCTGTCCGCCGACCTGCTGGCCGAGGCGGACCGGTTCGGCATGGACGCCCTGATCGAGACCCACGACGAGGCCGAGATGGCCCGCGCCTGCCGGCTCGTTGAAGATCGTGAGACGGCCCTGGTCGGGATCAACGCGCGGTCGCTCCGCACCTTCAACGTCGACCTGGCCCGCGTCGAGGACCTGGCCCTGCACAGCCCCGTCCACGCCCTGCTGGTCGCCGAGAGCGGGATCTTCACCCCCGACGACGTGGCGCGGGTGGCGGCGGCTCATGCGCAGGCGGTGCTGGTCGGCGAAAGCCTGATGCGGCAGAGCGACGTGGAGGCGGCGACCAGGGAGTGGATGGCGTGATCTGCCGTTAAGTTGACATTAGGCAAGAACACTTACAGAACATCGCCATCGGTTCACGGCTTGTTCCTGAAAGATTCGACGCCATGCTCACCAAGAAGCAGCACGAGCTCCTGATGTTCATCCACGAGCGGATCAAGGAGACCGGCGTGTCTCCCTCGTTCGACGAGATGAAGGAGGCGCTGGATCTGGCGTCCAAGTCGGGCATCCACAGGCTGATCACG
>CAMCIP010000153.1 GCA_945874855.1 Brevundimonas vancanneytii | reverse complement strand
ACCCGGTTCAACATGCCTGGGCGCCGCGCGGCCGCCTCGCCCGTACACCTGTCCTCAAGCAGCGAGCGGCCGCGCCGCGAGCGCCCGGTCCCCTAGACTACAGGCGGCGGGCCGGCCAGCACCTCGCGCTTGCCGGCATGGTTCGCGGGGGTGACCACACCCTCCTTCTCCATGCGCTCGATCAGGGAGGCGGCGCGGTTGTAGCCGATCTGCAGGCGACGCTGGACATAGCTGGTCGAGGCCTTGCGGTCGCGGGTGACCACGGCCACGGCCTGGTCGTACAAGTCGTCGCCAGATCCCCCGCCGCCGCCGAAGCCACCCTCGTCGCCGCCGTCGTCGTCGGACGGATCGTCGGTGATCAGGTCCAGATACTGGGGCTCGCCCTGTTCGCGCAGGTGTTTGCAGACGGCCTCCACCTCCTGATCGGTGACGAACGGCCCGTGCAGGCGGGTGATCCGCCCACCGCCGGCCATGTGCAGCATGTCGCCCTGGCCCAGTAGCTGTTCGCCGCCCTGCTCGCCCAGGATGGTGCGGCTGTCGATCTTGGAGGTGACCTGGAAGCTGATGCGGGTCGGGAAATTGGCCTTGATGGTGCCGGTGATGACGTCGACCGACGGGCGCTGGGTGGCCATGATCAGGTGGATGCCGGCGGCGCGGGCCATCTGGGCCAGGCGCTGGACCGCGCCCTCCACGTCCTTGCCGGCGACCAGCATCAGGTCGGCCATCTCGTCCATGACCACGACCAGATAGGGCATGGGCTCGGGCCGGATCTTCTCGGACTCATAGACCGGGCGGCCGTCGTCGTCGAAGCCGGTCTGGACGGTGCGCTCGAAATGCTCGCCCTTCTCCTGGGCGGCGCGGGCCCGCTCATTGTAGCTGGCGACGTTGCGCACCCCCAGTTTGGACATGCGGCGATAGCGGTCCTCCATCTCGCGCACGGTCCACTTGAGCGCGACGACTGCCTTCTTCGGATCGGTGACGACCGGGGCCAGCAGGTGCGGGATGCCGTCATAGACAGACAGTTCCAGCATCTTGGGGTCGATCATGATGAAGCGGCACTGGTCCGGTCCGTGGCGATACAGGATCGACAGGATCATGGCATTGACCCCCACCGACTTGCCCGAGCCGGTGGTGCCTGCGATCAGCAGGTGGGGCATGCGCGCCAGGTCGGCGACATAGGGCTCGCCGCCGATCGTCTCGCCCAGGGCCAGGGGCAGGAGGTGGGCGGGCTTGTCGTATTCGGTCGAGGCCAGCAGGTCGCGCAGATAGACGGTCTCGCGCCGGGCGTTGGGCAGTTCGATGCCGATGGCGTTGCGGCCCTGGACCACGCTGATCCGGCAGGCGCGGGCGCTCATCGACCGGGCGATGTCGTCCGACAGGGCCACGACCCGGCCGTGCTTGACCCCCGGCGCAGGGGCCAGTTCATACAGGGTGACGACCGGCCCGGGGCGGATCTGGTCGATCGTGCCGCGCACACCGAACTCGGCCAGAACCTCCTCCAGCATGCGCGCATTCTGGCGCAGGGCCTCCTCGTCGACGGCGCCGGTCCGCTTCGTGGGCTTGGCCAGAATGCTGAGCGGCGGCAGGTCGAAGGCGCCCTCGGGGCGCACGAAGTCGAAGGCGCGCTGGTCGTCGTCGTTGCGTCGGGCGGACCGGGGCGGCCGGGTGGCGGCGACGCGGGGCTCGGACACCAGGGGCGGCACAGGCGGCCGGGCCGGCGCCTCCCGGGGGGCCTCGTCTTCCTCATCCGCGATGGCCGCGGGGGCAGGGCGCTCCGCAACAGGGGGCTGGGGACGGGGGCGGGGGCGCACGGGTCGGGGCGGCGCCGGTGCCGAGATTCGCGGGCGTCCCAGCCCGGCGACCCAGCGCGCGGCGACCGCCGCGTCCGCGATCTGCAGGCCCAGGGCCCGGCCCAGGACGGCCACGGCACCGCCGAACAGGGCCAGGCCGACGAAGATACGTGCGCCCGGCACGCCGAGGGCGGAAAGTCCTCCGGCCAGAAGGCCGACGACGACATCGCCCCACAGGCCGCCGAGGCCGGACACCAGGGGCCAGGCCTTGGGCGGGACGGGGGCCGACAGGGCGCCGGCCAGCATCAGCACGCCGGCGACGGCGAGCAGGGCGTTCAGCGCCGTCGGCCGCAACCGTTGACGCAGCGCGTCGCCCAGCGCCGCGGCCAGACCGAAGGCGATCAGCAACAGCGCCGCCGCATGGGCCGCCAGTCCAAGCGACTGCATGAACAGATCGGCGGCCACGGCGCCGCGCACGCCCAGCCAGTTGGTCGCGGCCGCGGCCGAGGCCACGTTCAGACTGGGATCGTCGCGGTTCCAGGAGACGAGGGCCAGCGTCAGCAGGACCGCCAGCAGGGCCTGGAGCACGCCACGGAAGCGCACGACCGCCGGCGCGGTCCACAGGATGCGGGCGCCGGTCCAGACCTGACGGCCGACGGCATGGGCGGCGGACATGGGGCGACGACGCTCCGGCTGCAGAGAAGACCGGACCAAGGTGCCCCGCCCAGGGTTAAGGCCTCATTTACCGCGACCTCAGAACCCCTTGCCGCCCGCGTGCCCGGGCGCGACAAGCAGGAATGATCAGCGACGACCGTTTCGACGTGGTGGTGTCCGGCGCGGGCATGGCGGGGGCGGCCTTCGCCCTGGCTGCTGCCCAGGGGGGACTGAGGGTCTGCATCGTGGATGCCGCGCCCCTGTCCGACCAGGTCGCCCCGACCTTCGATGGCCGGGCCTCGGCCCTGTCCTTCTCCAGCTTCCGCATGTTGCAGGCCCTGGGTCTGGGCGAGGACCTGATCCCCCACGCCTGCCGCATGGACCATATTCTGGTGACGGACGGCCGCCGTCCGGGCGCAGCGTCGAAAGCCCCGTCGCCGGCCTTTCTGCGCTTCGACGCCGCCGAGATCGGCGATCGCACCGGCGGCGAACCTCTGGGCTGGATGGTGGAGAACCGCCGTATCCGCGCGGCCTTGGGCCGCGCCCTGGCCGGCTCTGACGTCGTCGTGCGGGCCCCGGTGACCGTGCGCGACATCGAGGTCGGGCCCGGCGCGGTCCGGGTCCGCCTGTCCGACGGTCCTGACCTGGAGGCAGCCCTGGTCGTGGGCGCCGAGGGCCGCGGCTCGGGCGTGCGCAAGGCGGCCGGCATCGGAACCCTGGGCTGGGGCTACGGCCAGTCGGGCGTGGTCGCCACCGTGCGGCTGGAGCGCGACCACGGCGGCGTGGCGCACGAGCATTTCCTGCCCGGCGGCCCCTTCGCCATCCTGCCGTTGACCGATCGCCGCGCCAGCCTGGTCTGGACCGAGACCACCCGCCGCGCCGAAGCCCTGAGAGCCGCGTCGGACGAGGCCTTCCACGCCCATCTGATGCGGCGCTTCGGCCCCTTCCTCGGGGCCGCGACGGTGGAGGGGCCGCGGTTCGTCTATCCCTTGTCGCTGGACCTGGCCGAGCGGCTGACGGCGCCCCGCGTCGCCCTGATCGGCGATGCCGCCCATGCGGTGCATCCGGTGGCGGGGCAGGGGTTCAACATGGGCCTGCGCGGCGCCGCCGCCCTGGCCGAGGTCCTGTCCGAGGCCCTGACCCAGGGCGAGGACCTGGGGTCGGAGCTGGTCCTGGATCGCTATGCCCGCTGGCGCCGGTTCGACGTGGCCGTGCTCTCGGCCGGGTTCGACGCCTTCGTGCGGCTGTTCTCCAATGACCTGGCCCCTGTCCGGCTGGTGCGGGATCTGGGCATGGCGGCGGTCAACCGCCTTCCCGCCCTGCGCCGTGCCTTCATGCATGAGGCGGGCGGCGCGACCGGAGATCTGCCGCGGCTTATGCAGGGTCGGGCTCTTTAGGAGGCGCTACCGCTCGCCGCGCGGCGGCTCGCTGCCTGAGCCCAGGGCGCCGGACTGCGGGCGTTCAGTCCGTCAGGTCGCGGGCCTCGTCGGGCAGCAGGATCGGCACGCCGTCGCGGATCGGAAAGGCCTTCCTGGCCCCGGCCGAGATCAGCTCCTGCGCCTCGCGGTCATAGGTCAGGCGTCCGCGTGTGACCGGACAGACCAGCACTTCCAGCAGGCGCGGATCGACGGAGGGTGGGGTGTGGAAGGCGTCGGTCATGGTCGGCTTTCACTGAAGCGTGGTCTGGCTGTCATCGTCGGGATCGGCGGCGTCGATGCTGAGGATGGCGGTCAGGGCCTGCAGGCGGTCGATGACGGTCGGCGCCTCCAGCAGGGCCTGTTTCTCGGCCGGTTCGAACGGCAGGGCCATGGACAGGCTGTTGACGAGGGCCTCCGGCGGGGCCTGCCGCGCCGCGTCCCAGTCCACATCCATCTCGCGCCGCTCCAGCCAGCGCCTGAGCGCCTCCAGCAGGGGGCCGCGATCGTGGCGGGCGGCCGCCTCGGGATCGACCGCGCCCAGGTCGGCCTCGAAGGCCGAGAAATCCGCCCGGATCTGGCGGTACGGGGTCTGCACGGGCAGTTCGCCTGCCAGCTTGAACCGGCACAGGCCCGTCAGCGTCACGAGATAGCGGCCGTCGGAGGTCTCGGCGAAGCCGGTCAGCCGGCCCGCGCAGCCGATGGAGGACAGGGCCGGGGCCCGTGCCGCGCCTCCGCCGGGCTGGACCATGCCGATGATCCGGTCGCCGGCCATGGCGTCGTCGATCATGTTCAGATAGCGCGGCTCGAAGATGTTCAGCGGCAGCTGGCCGCGCGGCAGCAGAATGGCGCCGCCCAGCGGAAAGACCGGGAAGACCTGCGGCAGGTCGGTGGCGCGCACATAGCCCTGGGCCATCAGGATTGACCTCTCGTTCGCGCCGCGGGCGCTCTCTGCCTGCGGTCGGGCCGGGTCATCACGAAAACAGGATGGAGGACAGCCGGCGCCGACCATCGCGGGCGACGTCAGAGCCGGGACCGGCGGCGTCGAACACGGTCAGCAGGGTCTTGCGGGCCAGTTGGTCATTCCACTCCCGGTCGGCCTGGACGATCTGGATCAACTGGTCCACGGCCCCGGCGAAGTCGCCTTGCGCGGCCAGGACCTGGGCCAGGTCATGGCGGGCCTGATGGTCGGCCGGGTCGGCCTGGAGCCGGGCCTTGAGGTCCGCCGTCGCCCCGTCGTCGGCGGCGACCGGGGCCTCGCCGAGGGCCAGCTGGGCCCGCACCGCCATGACGTCGGGATCGGTGGAGCCCGGCGGGATCATGGCCAGGGTCTGGTGCGCCTGTTCGGCGTCGCCAGTGAGCAGATAGACGCGCGCCATGCCGGCCACGGCCTTGACGTTGCCGGGGTCGATCGACAGCACCTCGGCATAGGCCTGGGCCGCGCCGCCCGGGTCGGCGACCGACAGGGACTCCGCGCCGAGTGCCAGCAGCTGGTCGACGTCGGCACCGGCCGAGGATCCGCCGGTCAGCTTGTCGATGAAGGCCTTGATCTGGCTTTCGGGCAGGGCGCCCTGGAAGCCGTCGACCGGCCGGCCGTCAACGAAGGCGTAGACGGTCGGAATCGACTGCACCCGCAGCTGGCCCGCATAGGCCGGGTTGGCGTCGACGTCGATCTTGACCAGTTTCACGGCCCCACGGGCTCCGCGCACCGCCTTTTCCAGCGCCGGGGTCAGCTGGCGGCACGGGCCGCACCAGGGGGCCCAGAA
>CAMCIP010000152.1 GCA_945874855.1 Brevundimonas vancanneytii | reverse complement strand
TTCCAGCGCGCTCATGACCGCCAGCTCCGGGCCGCACGACCGGCGATCAGGGCGAACAGGGGGGCACCCACAAGCGCCGTCAGCACGCCCAGCCGCAGCTCCTGATCCGTCGGGATCACCCGGGCCGCGAGGTCGGCCAGCACCAGGATCAGTCCACCCGCGAGGGCCGAGGGCGCCCACAGCCGGGCCGGGTCCTCCTTCACCGCCGCGCGCACCAGGTGGGGCGCGACCAGGCCCACGAAGCCGATGACTCCTGCCACCGCCACGGCGGCGCCGGCCGCGAGCGAGGCGGACCCCAGCGCCAGCAGTCGCAACCGCGCCAGCGGCAGCCCCAGGGTCCGGGCCGTGTCCTCGCCGAGGGCCAGGGCCCGCAGGCCCGGACCGCAGAGATGCGCAAGCCCGGCGGCGACGAGGGTCGGGGCCACAACCCAGCCGACCTCGCGCCAGCTGCGATTCTCCACCGATCCCATCAGCCAGGCCATGACCTCGGCGGCGGCCAGCGGCGAGGGCGCCAGGTTGAAAATCAGGGCCGTCCCCGCGCCGAACAGGGCCGACAGGGCCACGCCGAACAGGATCAGGCCCGACGGCGAGCTGACCCGGACGGCGAAGATCAGCAGGGCAACCGCCGCCAGTCCCGCCGCCGCCACCGCGCTGAGCTCCACCGCGCCGGGCAAGGCCGCCAGACCGAGAACGATGGCGAGGGCGGCGCCCAGCCCTCCTGCCGCCGACACGCCCAGCAGGCCCGGCTCGGCCAGCGGGTTGCGCAACAGCCCCTGCATCACCGCCCCGCCCAGACCCAGCGCCGCCCCCACGGCGAAGGCACAGGCCGCGCGCGGGGCCCGGATGCGCCACAGCACGTCGCCGGGCCCCGAGGCCGGATCGACGAAGGCCTGACGCCACTGGTCGGCGCCCAGCCCGGTCTCGCCCAACGCCACAGCGAAGACCAGGACCAGGGCCCCGGCCGCCGCCAGCATGAGGTTCAGACGGACGACGCCGCTCATCCCCCCGCCAGCCTCAAGGCCGCCTCGGTGGTGAACCAGGCCGGACAGGCGATCAACGCCGACGGCAGCTCGGTGGTCCGACCCGCCCGCATGGCCTCGGCCAGGACGGGATGTCGTCCCGCTCCGAACCGGTCGGAACCCGATCTGTCAAAGAAGCCCAGCACGAACCGCCGCGGCGGATCCAGCGCCGCCGCCTCCAGCCCGACGGGGCCGTATCCGGGTGCCTCGGCCGCAGTCTCGAGACCGCCGGCACGCATCACGGCGTCCACCAGCGTGCCCCTGCCCGTCGTCCAGCCGGCGGCCGTCAGATAGAGCGCCGGCTCGCCGCCGTCCTGGCCGGACGCTGCCCGCGCCGCCGCCAGATCCCGGTCCATGGCCTGCACCAGTCGGACACCCGCTTGAGGCCGCTCCAGCTCGGCCGCGACCCGCAGCACATTCCCGCGAATGTCGTCGAAGTCGTCCGCCTCGCCGATCTCGATCACCCGCACGCCCCGCGCCTTCAGGGCGGCCACCAGACGGGCGTCCCCGCCCCACTGCCGCACCGCCACATCCGGGCGAAAGCCGACCGCGGCCTCCAGCGTAGGGCGAACCCGGGTGCGCCCCCGGGCGGCCGCGCGCATATGGGAATCGGGGTCGTCGGCCCGGGGCGACAGGGCCAGTTCGGCGTCAGGGGCCATGGCCAGCACATACTGGTCGGCGCAACCGTCCAGCGACATCACCCTCAGCGTCCCCTGCGGCGGCGCCTCCGGACCCGCGCAGGCGGCGAGGACGGCCGCCGTCGCCAGAGCCGCGGCGACCCTCGCCCTCATCGCCGGAACAGGCCGTCGAACAGCCCGTCCAGCACGGTCCGCACCAGATCCTCGCGCGCCACCCAGCCGAAATAGGGCTTGGTGATCATCAGGGAGACGACCCCATGGCCGCCCGCCCAGAGGGCCTGGGCCGTCGCTGCTGCCTCGCCGTTCAGCCGCCCGCCGGCCTCCGCTTCGCGCACGACGTCCTCAAAGGCGCGGAACAGGCCGATGCCCACCTCCTGCGCCGCCGACTGGGCCCCTTCGCGCGCCTCGACCGGGCGGGTCAGATAGATGAGGCGGTAAGCGTTGGGATTGGCGAAGCCGAAATCGACATAGGCCTGCATCATCCGTCGCAGCCGCACTTCCGGGGGCCCCGGCTCGGCGATGATGGCCGCATTGGCCGCAGTCAGGGCCTCGAAGGCCTCGCGACAGATTTCATGCAGGATCTCGGCCTTGTCGGCGAAATGCATGTAGAGCGCCGTCGACGACAGACCGACCTCGTCCGCGATCTTGCGGATGGTGGCCCCCTCATAGCCGTGCTCCACGAAGATGCGCTCGGCGGCAGACAGGATCTCTGCACGGCGGGCATGACCTTCGCCCTTGGGCTTGCGCAGCGACCGCGCGGCCGTGGGGGATGCGACTGACAATGGAGCGGCTCCGGACTGTGACAGGGACATAGCGGCATTCGCAGGTCCAGGCCAAGCGGCGGCCTTGGCACCCGGCCCTGCCACAGGTAGTTTTCTCGCTCTGGTTGGGGGAGCATCCGTGGGGGCGGACGGCGAGGAGCATCAGCCACAGGCCTTCGCCCTGGCCCCGCGCGAAGGGGCCCGGATGCGGGGCCTGTCCGCGTTTCAGGCCGTCAGCCTGGCGGGACTGGTCGTCCTGTTCGGCTGGACCGCGACGGCGCAGGCCGCGTCCATGGCCGGCGCCCTTGTGGTTGCCCTGCACCTGGCCTTCACCGTCTGCGCCGTCTGGCGGATCGTGCTGGTCCTGGCCAGCCGGCGGCCGGCGCCTTCAGCACCGACACCCGCCGTCTGGCCCACCTATACGGTCCTGGCCGCCCTCCATGACGAGGCCGAGGTCCTGCCCCAGCTCGTCGGCCACCTGTCGAGGCTCGACTATCCCGCGGACCGGCTGGAGGGCTATCTGGTCCTCGAAGCCCATGACCATGCCACCCGGGCCGCCGCCGAACGCCTCGCACGGCCGGACTGGCTGCGGATCCTGATCGTCCCGCCCGGGTCGCCCCAGACCAAGCCACGCGCCCTGAACCACGCCCTTGCCCGCGCCCGCGGCGAGATGATCACCGTCTACGACGCCGAGGACGCCCCCGAACCCGGCCAGCTGCGCGAGGCCGCCGCCCGGTTCGTGGCCGACCCGTCCGGCCGGCTGGCCTGCGTCCAGGCGCCCCTGCGCATCCGTCGTCGCGGCCCCGGTCAGTCGCCCTTTCTCGACCGGCAGTTCGCGCTCGAATATGCGGCCCTGTTCGAGGTCACCCTGCCCGGCATGGCCCGGCTGGGTCTGCCGTTCCCGCTCGGCGGAACCAGCAACCATTTCCGCACCGACGTCCTGCGCGCGGTCGGCGGCTGGGATGCCCACAATGTGACCGAGGACGCCGACCTCGGCTTCCGCCTCTGGCGCCACGGCCACCGTCTCGACGTCATCCGCACCCCGACCCGGGAGACCCCGCCCGGGGGCCTCGAGGACTGGCTTCCCCAGCGGCTCCGCTGGATCAAGGGCTTCATGCAGACCTGGGGGGTGCATACGCGTCGCCCCTGGGAACTGGGCTTGCGGGGCGGGCTCAGTCTCGTGATGACCCTGGGCATGGCTCTGGCCTCGGCGGCCATCCATGCGCCCTCCGTCGCCCTGGTGGCATCGGCGGTGCTGACGGCGCTGGCGGCCGGGCTCACGCCGGCAACGCCGATCATGGCTCTGGGGGTTCTGACCGGCGGGACGGTCGCCGCGTGGATCTCGGCCGGCATCGGCGCGCACCGGGCCGGCCTTGCCTATGGTCCGCGCGCAATGGCGGAGGCCCCGGCCTACTGGTCGCTGCTGACCCTGGCCTTCGCCCTCGCCGCCTGGCGACTGATCCGCGATCCGTTCGGCTGGGACAAGACACGTCATCGGCCCGACCTGCCCGCCGAGGCTGGACCCGGGGCCGCCGCCGGGCCTATCAGCGCCGCATGACGCCCGTCCTCGCCGACCGCCCCACCACCCTGATCACCCGTCCGTGGGACGACTTCGGCCTGCTGGACTGCGGCGATGGCCGCAAGCTGGAGCGCTATGGCCCGATCACCGTGGTCCGCCCCGAGCCCCAGTGCTTCTGGACGCCGCACCAGCCCACCGCCTTCGACCGTGCCGACGCCGTCTTCGATCCGCAGGATGAGGACGACGCCGGACGCTGGCGGTTCGCGGGCGCCCCGATTGATCCCTTCACCATGGCCTGGCGCGACGTCCGCTTCACCGCCCGCCTGACCGCCTTCCGCCACCTCGCCGTCTTCCCGGAGCAGGCCGCCAACTGGGAGTGGCTGGATCAGCGTGTGCGCCAACTGGGCTCAAGTAGCCCGAAGGGCGGTAGCCCGGCGAGAACGGGCCGACCGCGGATCCTCAACCTGTTCGGCTATACCGGCGTGGCGAGCCTGGTCTGCGCGGCCGCGGGCGCGGAAGTCACCCATGTGGACGCCTCGAAGAAGTCCGTCGCCTGGGCGCGCGAGAACGCCGAACTGTCGGGCCTGTCCGGGGCCCCGGTCCGCTGGATCGTCGACGACGCCCGCAAATATGTCGCCCGCGAGGTCCGACGTGGGGCCCAGTACGACGGCATCATCCTCGACCCGCCGAAATATGGCCGGGGCCCGACGGGCGAGGTCTGGCGCCTGTTCGAGGACCTGCCCGGCCTGATGGACGACTGCGCCAGACTGCTGGGGCCCGGGGCCGACTTCCTGCTGCTGAATGCCTATGCCGCCCGCATCTCGGGCCTGTCGCTGGCCCATCTGACCGCAGACGCCCTGGCCGGGCGCGGCGGCATGATCGACTGGGGCGAACTGGCCCTGGGCGAGGCCGATCCGGCCGGCCGCGCCATCGGCCTCAGCTTCTTCGCCCGGTGGACGGCGTGAGCGCGCGCCTCATCACCTCCCTGACCAATGAGACGGTCAAGGCCGTGCGCGCCCTGCACATGCGCAAGGAACGCCAGGCGACCGGCCAGTTCCTCGCCGAAGGCCTGAAATTCATCGGCGAAGCCCTTGATCTGAAACGCACCCCGCGTCTGCTGCTGGTGGGAGAGGACGCCCGCCCCCATCCCCTGCTGGACCGCGCCCGGGCCGAAACGGTCGCGGCGGGCGGCGAGGTGGTGATCGTCACCCACGCCATCCTCGAAAAGATCAGCCGGCGCGAGAACCCCCAGACGGTCCTGGCCGTCTTCGACCAGGCCTATCTCCCTCTCACCGGGATCGACCCGGCGTCGGCACCCTGCTGGGTCGCCCTGGAGCAGGTCCGCGACCCCGGCAACCTCGGCACCATCATCCGCACTGCCGACGCGGCCGGCTGCGGCGGGGTGATCCTGATCGGTGACTGCGTCGATCCCTTCTCGACCGAGGCCGTGCGCGCCACCATGGGCTCGGTCTTCGCCGTCTCGATCACCAGGACGACGCCGGAAGAGTTCCTGGCCTGGCGCGCGGGCTGGCCGGGCAGCGTTGTCGGCACCCGGCTGGACGCGACCGTCGACCATCGCGCCGCCGCCCTCAACCGCCCCGCCCTGATCCTGATGGGACCGGAGCAGGCCGGCCTCAGCGACGCCCTCGCCGCCGCCTGCGACGTCAACGTCAAGATCCCCATGCGCGGCCGCGCCGACAGC
>CAMCIP010000151.1 GCA_945874855.1 Brevundimonas vancanneytii | reverse complement strand
GGGCCGTCAGGCGATCCAGTTCCTCGCGGACATCGGCCCGGGCGGCCAGGGCGGCGGCCTCCAGATAGATCCGCTCCTCGAGGCCCGGCGCGTCGGGCGCCAGTTCGGCCATGCGGCGGGCGAAACGCTCGCGGACGGCCTCGGACTGGGCCGAGGCCTCGCGCTCGGCGTCGGCGACGAGGGTCTCGATGCGGTCGACCAGACCGGTCAGGACGGGACGCAGCTGTGCGCCCTCGGTCCGGCGTGAGGCCAGCAGGGCCTCCAGGGCCTGGTCGACGGTGGCGGCGATGGCGGTCTGCAAGGCGGCCTGGGTCTCGGGGTCGAGGGCCGCGTCGTCGCCGACGATGACGCCGCGCAGGGCCAGCAGGCCGTCGGCAGTGGGCGGGGCGGCACCCGCCTCGACCAGCTGACGGGCCAGGGTCAGCCAGCGGTCCAGGGCGACGGAATCGACGCCGACGACGGCGGATCCGGCCTCGGCCTTCGCCTGGACGGTGAGGGAGACCTGGCCACGGGCGAAGCGGGCCTGGGCGGCAGACTTGGTCAGGCGTTCGAGATCGTCGAAGCCGGAGGGGGCGCGCAGGCGGACCTCGAGATTGCGGCCATTGACCGATCGGGCCTCGATCGCCCAGGTCCAGCCGTGGCCAGCGCCGTCGGCCCGGCCGAAGCCGGTCATGCCGGAAAGGGCGCCTGTGGCGCTCATCGGGGCGCCGCGCCGGGTGCCAGGACGGTGACCTCGGCTCCGGCGTCGGGCGCCATTTCTCCGGTTGGAGCGGCCCCGGCGGGATCGACCACCACGGGGGCGACGGGCTCGGGCGGCAGGCCGGCGCGGCGGCGCTCGATCTCGCGCCAGCGGGCCACGTTGGCCAGATGCTGGTCGTAGGTGGCGGCGAAGGCATGACCGCCGGTGCCGTCGGCGACGAAGAACAGGTCCTGGGTCACCGGAGGGTTCAGCACGGCGCGGATCGCCTCTCGGCCCGGGTTGGCGATGGGCGTCGGCGGCAGGCCGTCGATGCGATAGGTGTTCCAGCGGGTGGTGGCGTCGATCTCCGACCGGCGCAGGCCTCGCCCCAGGGGACGCCCCTGGGTGATGCCGTAGACGATGGTGGGATCGCTCTCCAGCCGCATGCCGATGCGCAGGCGGTTTGAGAAGACCGCGGCGACGCGCGGACGCTCGGCGGCGACGGCGGTCTCCTTCTCCACGATGGAGGCGAGGATCACGGCCTCCTCCGGCGTGGACACGACCGTCGAGGGGCCGCGCTGGGCCCACAGTTCGGCCAGGTTGCGATCATGTGCCAGCCGCATGCGGCGGATCACGGCGGCGCGGGATTCGCCCCGGGTCACCTCATAGGTCTCGGGCCAGAGACTGCCTTCGGGCGGGACCTCGACCTCGCCCGTCAGGATGGGGTTCTTTATCAGGATGTCGACCGCCTGGGCCGACGACCAGCCCTCGGGCAGGGTCACGAAGTGGCGCACGACGCGACCGGAAACCAGCAGGCTGACCACCGTGCGGAGCGAGGCGCCCGAGGGCACCTCATACTCGCCGGCGCGCAGGCGGCGGTCGGCGCCGGTCAGGGTGACGGCGGCCTTGAACATGTCGGTCGAGCGGATCACACCCGCCTGCTTCAGCTGCTGGGCGATGGCCGAGACGCCCGCGCCGCTGGGCAGGGTGACGATGGTCTGGTCACCGGAGCGAGCCGAGGGGCCGGGCGCATAGAAGATGCTCCAGCCCGCGATCAGGACGGCGATCAGGAAGACGCTGAAGGTGGCCGAGGCGGCCAGCAGGGCGACCGCCAGAGGCGTCCGGGCCGCAGAGGGCGCGCCGTTTCCGCCTCGACCGAAGAGCATGTCAGGCCACCTTGCGGAAGATCAGGGCAGCGTTGGTGCCGCCGAAGCCGAAGGAGTTGGACATGGCCACGTCGATCTTCATCGGCCTGGCCTTGTGGGGCACGAGATCGAGACGGGTCTCTTCCTCGGGATCGTCCAGATTGATGGTCGGCGGCGCGATCTGGTCGCGGATGGCCAGAACGGTGAACACCGCCTCGATCGCCCCGGCTGCGCCCAGCAGGTGGCCGGTCATGGACTTGGTCGAGGAGACGGCGGCCACGGCACCTTCCCCGAGAAAGCGTTCGATGGCCCTCAGCTCGATCCAGTCGGCCATGGTGGAGGTGCCGTGGGCGTTGACGTAGTCGACCTCGGCCGGGTCGATCCCGCCCCGCCTGGCCGCCGCCCTCATGGCCCGCCAGGCGCCGTCGCCGTCTTCGGACGGGGCGGTGATGTGGAAGGCGTCGCCGCTCATGCCGTAGCCGACGACCTCGGCATAGATGCGGGCCCCGCGAGCCCTGGCGTGCTCATATTCCTCCAGCACCACGATGCCCGCACCCTCGCCCATGACGAAGCCGGCGTGGCCCCGGTCCCAAGGCCGCGAGGCCTTTTCCGGGGTGTCATTGTAGGCCGTGCACAGGGCCTTGCAGGCCAGGAAGCCGGCGATGCCGATCGGGATGATGGAGCTTTCGGCCCCGCCCGCGACCATGACGTCGGCGTCGTCGAAGGCGATCATCCGCGCGGCGTCGCCGATGGCATGCGCCCCCGTGGCGCAGGCGGTGACCACCGAATGGTTGGGGCCCTTCAGCCCGTGCCGGATCGAGATCTGGCCGGCGACGAGGTTGATCAGGGCGGAGGGGATGAAGAAGGGGCTGACCCGGCGCGGGCCCTGCTCATGCAGGACGATGGAGGTGTCGGCGATGGGACCGAGGCCGCCGATGCCGGAGCCGACCATGACGCCGGTGCGCTCCTGATCGTGCGCCGTTTCGGGCTTCCAGCCGGCGTCGGCCAGGGCCTCGTCGGCTGCGGCGATGCCGTAGAGGATGAAGTCGTCGACCCGCTTGCGATCCTTGGCCGACATGATGGCGTCGGGGTCGAAGGCGCCGGGCATCCCGGGCGTGCCCCCGCCCCGGCCGGTGGTCCAGGGCACTTCGCCGGCGATGGTGCAGCCATAGCCCTCGGTGTCGAAGCCGGTGATCGGCCCGATACCCGAGCGGCCCTCGAGGATGCCGCGCCAGCTCTGCGCCACGCCCGTACCCAGCGGGGTGACGAGACCCAATCCGGTGACGACGACACGGCGCATGCGCCAACTCCTGGCTGTGGCGGATGGGGCTTTGACGGGCGGGCTCTCAAACGCGGATGGCCGCCGGACCCGCCCGGCTGGGGCGGACCGCGGCGGCCATCACGCCGTCAGGGACGGGCGGCGATCAGCCCGCCAGCTTCTCGTCGATGAACTTGACCGCGTCGCCGACGGTCTGGATGTGCTCGGCGGCGTCATCGGGGATCTCGATGTCGAAGGCCTCTTCGAAGGCCATGACCAGCTCGACGTTGTCGAGCGAGTCGGCGCCCAGGTCGTCGATGAAGGAGGCCTTTTCGGTGACCTTGTCGGGGTCGGCGTCCAGGTGGTCGATCACGATCTTGCGGACGCGTTCCAGGGTGTCGGACATGGGGGTCTCTGTCTCTCTAGCGCCGCGACGCGGCATGGTCTTCCGGGCCTGCCGTCTCACGACGGCGACGATGGCGCAAGTCCGACGGGGGACTCAGACCGTCGCCTGCCCACGGCTTTAGCACAGCCGCGTCCGGGGGAAATAGCCCGTCGCAAGCTCCGTGGCCGCCCTCAGGCGCGACGGCTGACCCACCAGACGAGGGCCGCGCCCCCGAGCGCCAGGGGCGTGCCGTAGATGGTCCAGATGATCTGGCCGGTCATGAAGCTGCCCGGCAGGAGGTTCAGTCCCTGCAGGATCCAGATCAGGCCGATCAGCAGCATCGGCCCGCCGAGGATCGCCGCCAGCACACGCAGGGCACGGATCATCAGATCATCGCCATGCCGCCGTTCACGTGCAGGGTCTGGCCCGTCACATAGGCGGCTTCGTCGGAGGCGAGGAAGACGGCGGCGGCGGCGATCTCGTCGCCCGTGCCGAGACGTCCGGCGGGGATGTTCTTCAGGATGGTCTCACGCTGCGCCTCGTTCAGGACGTCCGTCATGGGCGAGGCGATGAAGCCCGGGGCAATGCAGTTCACCGTGATGCCGCGGCTGCCGACCTCCTGCGCCAGCGACTTGGAGAAGCCGATCATGCCGGCCTTGGAGGCGGCATAGTTGGTCTGGCCGGGGTTGCCGGTGACGCCGACCACCGAGGTGACGCCGATGATGCGGCCGGCGCGGCGCTTCATCATGCCCTTCATGGCGGCGCGCGACAGGCGGAAATAGCTTTCGAGATTGATGGTCAGGACGGACTGGAAGTCCTCGTCCTTCATCCGCATCAGCAGGCCGTCCTTCGTGATGCCGGCGTTGGCGACCAGGATGTCCAGCGGGGCACCGGCCGCCTCCTCGGCCCGGCCGACCAGACCGTCGACCGAGTCGGGGTCGGACAGGTTGGCGGCGGCGACGAAGGCGCGGTCGCCGAGGTCTTTCGCCAGATCGGTCAGCACCGCCTCGCGCGTGCCCGACAGGACGACGGCGGCCCCCTGGGCGTGCAGGGCGCGGGCGACGGCCCCGCCGATGCCGCCGGTGGCCCCGGTCACGAGGGCGGTCTTGCCGGTGAGGTCGAACATGAAGGTCTCCGCGATTGATCGCCCGTCCTTAACGCCGGGAGGCGACGCAGGCCAAGCCGGAGATCACTCCTTCTTCGCGCGCGGATCGGCCGGAGAATAGCGGGTCAGGTCCAGATTGCACTTGCCGCAACGCTGGCGCGGGCGGAGCAGGCGGCGGCCGCCGTCGGGCGTGGGGGCGAACAGGTGCTGGCTGCAGCGGGGGCAACGCGGATAGGCGGCGGCGAGGGCCCCGGCAATCAACAGGCCGACGCCCGCATCCAGCCCGTACAACAGGGGCTGATCCTCATGCAGAAAGGACCCGACCCAGATGGCCGCGCCGACGATTCCGCCGAAGATGGGCCACCGGGCCCATCCCCAGGTCGAGGCGGCAGAGTAGGCGGTGAGGCGACGGCTCATGGAGGTTCTACTCCCGGTACTTGAAATCAGCGGGGACAAAAGGCGCACGACCAGAGGGGTCAGAGGCGGGCGAAGGCCTCCAGATCCTCGGGGGCGTTCAGCGACAGGCTTTCGCCGTCCGGCGCGATGCGACGGGCCATGCCGGACAGGACCTTGCCCGCGCCGATCTCGACGAAGCGGGCGGCGGCCCCTTCACCGGCCATCCACTCCATCGATTCGCGCCAGCGGACGCGGCCGGTGATCTGGTCGACCAGGAGGCGGCGGAGGACTTCCGGGTCGGACTCGGGCCGCGCAGTGACATTGGCGACCACCGGCACGGCGGGAGCGTGCAGGGTGGCGCCGGCCAGGGCGTCGGCCATCTCTTCGGCCGCGGGGGCCATCAGGGGGCAATGGAAGGGCGCCGAGACGTTCAGGGGGATGGCGCGGGCGCCCAGTTCCTTGGCGCGTTCGATGGCGCGGTCGACGGCGGCCTTGTCGCCGGAAATGACGACATTGCCGGCGTTATTGTCATTGGCGACGACGCAGACGCCGACCTCGGCCCCCGCGGCCGCGGCGGCCTCGGCCAGGGCCAGATCCGTCTTCGGCCCGATCAGGGAGGCCATGGCCCCGCGCCCGACGGGCACGGCCCGCTGCATGGCCTGACCGCGCAGC
>CAMCIP010000150.1 GCA_945874855.1 Brevundimonas vancanneytii | reverse complement strand
GAATTGCCGCCGAAGATATAGCCGGCCAGACGCTGGAAGCCCTCATTGCGGGCGCGGTCGCTGTTTCCCTCGACCACCGTCTCGGCCGCGATCCGGTCGTCATAGCGACGGACCTCGATCTCGCCGACCCGGGCGATCTCCTCGAACCTCGGCTCCTCCGTCCCGGACCTCACGCCCACGGTGGAGCAGGCCGCCGCCAGCAGGGCCGCCCCGATTGCCGCCAGGGCCTTGCGCATGCGTCCGTCTCCGATGCCATGCCGACAGGGTAGCCGATCCTCCGCGGGCTGACGAGGCGTCGGGGGTGCGGCCGGGTGGACTTCCGGCGCCGGACGCGGTTCAGTCCCGGCAAGGACGCGGCCGTCGGGGGGACGGCGAGCGACGTCCGTCCATGTCCCGGGGGATGACACACACCATGAAGCGCGCGTTCCTGACTTCCGTCGCCCTGCTGGCCTTTGCCGGCGCCGCCGCCGCCCAGACGCCCGAGCCGGTCCCGCCGGCCGCCGACGCGGCCGCCGCCACTCCCCCCGAAGCGCCCAAATGGGACGTGCAGGCCCCGCCCGGACCGTCGCGCGACGTCTCCATCGACGTGACCCGCGGCACCTGGATGTCGCTGGACGTCAGCCCCGACGGCCGGACGATCGTCTTCGACCTGCTCGGCGACATCTATGTCATGCCGGTCAGCGGGGGCGAGGCGCGCGCCATCGCCTCGGGCGTGGCCTGGGACATGCAGCCGAAATGGTCCCCCGACGGCCGCCACATCGCCTTCACCTCGGACCGGGCGGGCGGCGACAACATCTGGATCATGGACGCCGACGGCGCCAACCCGACCCAGGTGTCGAAGGAAAGCTTCCGCCTGCTCAACCAGCCGGAATGGACGCCCGACGGCCAGTTCATCGTCGCCCGCAAACACTTCACCTCGGCCCGGTCCCTGGGGGCGGGCGAGATGTGGCTGTACCACCGCTCGGGCGGCAATGGCGTGCAGATGACCGAGCGCCGGACCCAGCAGAAGGACACCGGCGAGCCGGCCTTCTCCCCCGACGGCCGCTATCTGTATTTCAGCGACGACGCCACGCCGGGCGCGACGTTCGAATACTCCAAGGACGTCAACGAGCAGATCTACATCATCCGCCGCCTCGACCGCGAGACGGGCGAGATCGAGCCCTACATCACCGGCCCCGGCGGCTCGATCCGGCCGACCCCGTCGCCCGACGGCCGGTCGATCGCCTTCATCCGCCGCGTCCGCTACCAGTCGACCCTCTATGTCATGGACATCGAGTCCGGACGCGAGACGCCGGTCTTCTCCGGGCTCGACCGCGACCTGCAGGAGACCTGGGCCGTCCATGGCGTCTATCCGGCGATCAGCTGGACGCCCGACAGCCGCACGATCGTCTTCTGGGCCGACGGCCGCATCCAGCGCGTCGACGTGGCCTCCCAGGCCGTCACCGACATCCCCTTCCGCGTCGCCGACACGCGCCGGGTCCAGGACACGGTCCGCGTCCCGGTTGAGGTCGCGCCCGACACCTTCGATGTGAAGATGATCCGCTGGGCCCGCCCCTCGCCGGACGGCACCAGGGTGGTGTTCGAGGCCCTCGGTAATCTCTGGATCCGCGACCTGCCGACCGGCACGGCGCGACGCCTGACGCGCCAGAGCGACCATTTCGAACTCTACCCCAACTGGTCGCGCGACGGCCGCTCGATCGTCTATGTGACCTGGGACGACCAGGCCCTGGGCGCCGTCCGGGTGGTTCCGGCCTCGGGCGGTGTCGGCCGGGTGATCACCTCGCGGCCCGGCCACTATGTCGAGCCGGTGTTCTCGCCCGACGGCCGCACCGTGGTCTATCGCGCGACGGGCGGCGGCTCCCTGATGCCGGCCCTCTGGACCCGCGATCCGGGCGTCTATCGCATCCCGACCGCCGGCGGCGAGCCGGTCCTGATCACGGACGAGGGCTCCAACCCCCAGTTCGGCGCCGACGCCGACCGCCTCTTCCTGTCGGGTCGTGACGGCGACAAGCGCACCCTGTTCTCGGTCGATCTGGACGGCAGCGACGCACGCACCCACCTGACCTCGGAGTGGGCTGCCGAGTTCGCCGTCTCCCCGGACGGCAACTGGATCGGCTGGACCGAGCGGTTCAACGCCTATGTCGCCCCCTTCGTGGCGGCCGGACGCCCGGTGACGATCAGCGCCGACGGCAAGTCCCTGCCCCAGGCCCGGGTCACCCGCGACGCCGGCGACTGGCTCAGCTGGTCGGGCGATTCCCGGCGGCTGCAGTGGTCGCTGGGCCCCGAGCTGTTCACCCGCGACCTCAACGAGGCCTTCGCCTTCGTCGAGGGCGCACCGGAAGACCTGCCCAAGCCGGCCGAGTCCGGGATCAACCTGGGCTTCCCGGTGCCCACCGATGCGCCGGACGGCCGCATGGCCCTGACCGGCGCGCGGCTGATCACCATGAACGGCGCCGAGGTCATAGAGAACGGCGTCATCCTCATCGACGGCAACCGGATCGAGGCCATAGGCCCCGCGGCGTCCGTCCCGATCCCGGCGGGGGTTCCGGTCCTCGACATGACCGGCAAGACCATCATGCCCGGGATCGTCGACGCCCACTGGCACGGCGCCATGGGCGCCAACCAGATCATCCCCGAGCAGAGCTGGATCAACTACGCCTCGCTCGCCTTCGGCGTGACCACCCTCTTCAACCCCTCGGCCGGCACCAGCGAGATCGTCGCCCACAGCGAACTGGCCCGCGCCGGCCGGGTCGTGGCCCCTCGCATCTTCTCGACCGGCACCATCCTGTACGGGGCGGCCACCGCCTTCACCGCCCAGGTCGACGACCTCGACGACGCCCTGTCGACGCTCCGGCGGATGCAGGCGGCCGGCATCACCACGGTGAAGAGCTACAACCAGCCGCGCCGCAACCAGCGCCAGCAGATCATCGAGGCGGCGCGCCAGCTGGGCATGATGGTCGTCCCCGAGGGCGGCTCCCTGTTCCAGCACAACATGACCATGGTCATCGACGGCCACACCACGATCGAACATGCGATCCCGCTGGCCCGGCTCTATGACGACGTCCACCAGCTCTGGCGCCAGACCGGCACGGCCTACAATCCGACCCTGTCGGTGGCCTATGGCGGCAGCTATGGCGAGAACTACTGGTACCAGGAAAGCGAGGTCTGGAACCATCCGATCCTGACCCAGTATGTGCCGCGCCGCCTGCTTGACGCCCGCGCCCGCCGGCCGGTGACGCTTCCGGACAATGAGTGGAACCACATCGCGGTCGCCCGCGAGGCCCGGCGACTGTCAGACCAGGGCGTCGTCGTCGCCATCGGGGCCCATGGCCAGCGCGAAGGCCTGGCTGCGCACTGGGAGATGTGGATGCTGTCCCAGGGCGGCATGGCCCCGCTCGACGCCCTCCGCGCCGGCACGCTGAACGGCGCCAAGGCTCTGGGGATGGACCGCGACCTCGGCTCGCTGGAGGTCGGCAAGCTGGCCGACATGGTGGTGCTGGACCGCAATCCGCTGGAGAACATCCGCGACACCAGCTCGGTCGCCTTCACCATCCTCAATGGCCGGGTGTACGACGCCGGCATGAACGAGATCGCGCCGCGCCGGCGCCCCCGCGCGTCCTTCTGGTTCGCCGGGGCAGACGGCGAGGCCCTGCCGGCGGACACGGCGACGGAGTCGGAGGCCGACGGCGATCACGGCCACTGACGGGCCGGGCGAACCGGTCGGCCGGATCCCGCGGGATCAGGCCGACCGTCAGTTCCGGCTGCTGGCCAGGCGCGGCCCCCCGGTCATCCAGGGCGGCGCCGGCATGGCGTGGCGGACCTGCACCTGGGCCTCGGTCCAGCGGCGGTGCAGATCGGTGAAATAGGGGTCGTCGGCCTCGATGCGGCGCTGGTCCGCGACCAGGGCGTCGCGCTTCAGCGTCAACAGGTCGAACGGGGCGCCCACGCCGACGTTGCAGCGCATGGCCGTCGAGAAGGAGATCAGACCCAGCTTGACCGCCTCGGACAGGGGCGTGGCATGGGTCAGGCCGCCCGCCAGCACCGGTTTGCCGTATTTCAGCTCACCGACCTGCAGGAAGGGCGTGTCGGGCCCGCAGGCGATGAAATTGCCCTCGCCATAGATCAGATACAGCTCCGGCACGCCGCCCGCGATCTGGCCGCCCAGCAGCACGGTCGCCGAGACGTCGAGGGCGTCGGCCTCCAGACCCGCCGTGATCGCGGTGCGGGTCTGGCGCAGGGCCTGGCCCACCAGCTGGGCGCAGCGGAACAGACTGGGCGCGGTCTCCAGCGTCTGCGGCGCGTCGTCGGGCGTCAGCCGCAACCCCTCGCGCACCAGGGCCAGCGCCGTCTGCGTCACCGACAGATTGCCCGCCGTGGCCACCGCCACCACCCGCTCGCCCGGGCGTTCGGCCACATGCAGCTTGCGATAGGCGGAAATGCTGTCGAGGCCCGCATTGGTGCGCGTGTCGGCGATCATCGCCAGACCCTCGTCCACCAGCATGCCGACGCAGTACGTCATGGGCGCCCCCTCCTGCCGCGGGCGGTCGCGACCAGATCTAGCAGATTCCGCCGCCGATCCATCCCGGACTCACGCCTGCTGCTGGCTTTGCTGGGCGTCGGCGTCGCGCACGCTCAGCCGCACCGACATCCGCTCGCCGCCGCCGCCATAGCTGGCGCCCCGCACCGGGGCGGCGCCCAGATAGTCCAGTCCCGTCGCCACGCGGACATAGTGGTCGGTCACGCAGATGCCGTTGGCGGGGTCGAAGCCGATCCAGCCGAGATCCTCGATCCATGCCTCGGCCCAGGCATGCGCCGCCTCCTGATCGTCCTGGCCGTCGCCCCGCATCAGGTGCCCCGAGACATAGCGCGCCGGCAGGCCCAGCCGCCGCGCCCCGGCGATGAAGACATGGGCATGGTCCTGACAGACCCCCCGCCCCAGCTCCAGCACCTCGGCGGCGGTATGGGTCGGACTGGTCACCCCGACCTCGAACGCCACCGCCGCATGAACCCGCGCCATCAGCCTGTGTGCCCGGTCCAGCGGGACCGCCGCCTCCAGCCCCCCGACGAAGTCGGCGATGCGCCGATCAGCCCGCGTCAGCGCCGTGTCGCGCAGAAAGACCAGCGGCGACAGCGTCTCCTGACCGGGCGGCAGGACGCCCGCCGTGTCCGTCGTCTCCACCTCGCCGAACACCTTCACCGTCAGCGTCTGCGTGGGCTGCTCGGTGTAGAGCGTGTGCACCACATTGCCGAAGGCGTCCTCGGACCGGTGCAGGCGCGCATCGACGTCCGTCTCCACCCGCCAGTCGCGCACCTGCTGGGCCTCGGACGAGCGCGGCGTCAGACGCAGGGTCTGCATGATCGACCGCGCGGCCAGGTCATAGGTATAGGTGGTGGCGTGCTCGATGCGCAGGCGCATGGCGGCTCAACTCAGGTACTGGTCGGTGATCGCCCGGCCCAGGCGGTGGTTCTCGGCCAGAAACTCCTGGATGTACTCGTGCAGGCCCGACTGGAAGATGTCGTCGATGCCGGCGCCCTCGAACGCGCGCATCCGGTCTGCCGCGATCCGCTGCGCCGCCCCGCGCCGGCCGTACTCCTCGGCCAGCCGGTCCAGATAGCGCACGATGGACGACTGGCAGCTGGCCAGAGACCGCGGCATCTGCCGGTTAAGCACCAGCAGGTCGGCCACCAGCCACGGCTTGACGTTGTCGCGATAGACCCAGCGATAG
>CAMCIP010000149.1 GCA_945874855.1 Brevundimonas vancanneytii | reverse complement strand
CGGAAGGCGACGCGGCCCTGACCGTCGACGAAGGCCGTCCAGTAGAGCAGCCGCACACCGATCTCGCGGCCGGTGGTGACGCGGGTGGTGCGGCGATTGTCCTGGGCCGTGTCGAACTGGGCCAGCTTCTCCGGATCGGGGGCCAGCAGCAGCCGGGCGAATTCCACCGCGTTCTGCACGCGCACGCAGCCGTGCGAACGGTGGCGATAGGCGTTGTTGAAGGCGGCCTTGGACGGGGTGTCGTGCAGGAAGATGGCGTAGCTGTCCCGCAGCTCGAACTTCACATAGCCCAGGGCGGCGCGGGGACCGGCGCGCTGAATCACCGTGCCGTTCTGGATGTACATGTCGTTGGCGGCCAGATAGGCGGGGCCGCGGGGCAGGATCTCGGCGCGCGCGATGCTGGCCGGCACATACCAGGGGGGGTTGGCCACCACCGAGGCGAAGGGCTTTTCCAGGCTGGGAGTCTGGTTCTCCGGGGTGCCGACGACCACCCGGTTCGAATGAACCGGCCGGCCGTCCTTCCAGTAGACCATGATGGCGGCGGCGGTGTTGACCTCGATCCGCTCGGGCGGGACATCGCGCGCCAGCCAGCGACGCCGTTCCAGGTTGAGCGCGATCTGGCGCGCGCGGTTCTCTGCGGTGGCCGACAGCGACCGCTGGGTGCCCGAGCCGATGCGGGCGTCGGCCAGCAGGCCATGCCGCACCTGGAAGCCGCGCACGGCCTCCTGGAGCTCGGGGCCGTAGACCAGTCCCTGGGCCTGGAGCCGTGCGCCCGTGGCGGCGTCGATGTCGCCCTCGGCCACCAGCCGGTCGATGAGGATGGGGATGCGGCGGTCGCTGCCGCCCGGCTCGATGTTGGCGCCGACGGGGAAGTTCATCCAGCCACCGCCGTCGCGGATCAGGCGGCGATAGCGGACGTAGCCGGCCGACAGGTTGGCGTAGCCGATGTCGGTCGGGGCCAGTCCCTCGACCCAGTCGGCCAGGACGTTGCGGTTCAGCGCGTCATTCAGGCCCAGCGGCAGGTCGACGACGTTCTTTCGCATCTCCCACAGCTCTTCGACCGTTTCCGGCCGCACGCGGCCTGTGGCGAGGACTCCGCAATAGTCCAGCACCGCCGCGGTGGTCAGCATCTCGGCGCGGACGCCGGACTGGGCCAGGGTCGGGAAGTTGAAATAGTCGGCCTGGGCCAGACCGTGTCGCTCGGCCTGGCCGGCCGTGGCGCGGAGCGCGGTCAGGCGCTGCGGCGTCCAGACCGGGGTCCAGCCGTTCATCTCATAGAAGGCGCGGACATCCGGCTGCTGCCGCGCGGGAAGACGGGCCAGCTGGTCGTTGAAGGTATTGTAGAATTCGACGGCGTCAGGATCGCGGGACTGGCTCCGGGCCGGGGCCGAGGCCAGCCCGATCATCGCCGCGGCTGCGGCTCCGGTTGCGAGTTCACGACGATTCATCTGGCGTCCGCATCAAGCTCTCGGCAGGTCGGGCCCAGTGCCCGGGATCCCGTTCCGAAACGTCGAACACCTTATCGGCGTTCCGGCATAATCGGAAGCGCCGGCCCGTGGGGCCGGCGCACCCTGCGGCGTGATGACGTCGCGTCTGTGGCCCTGCGCGCACAGACGGCGCGCCGGGCCGGGGCCTCACTTCTTGATGAAGCCGGCGAACTTGTTGTTGAACTTGGACACCCGACCGGCACGATCCATCAGGTGCGCATTGCCGCCGGTCCAGGCCGGGTGGGTCAGCGGATCGATGTCCAGGTTCAGGGTCGCGCCTTCCTTCTGGTAGGTCGAGCGCGTCTTGTAGGAGGTCCCGTCCGTCATCGTCACGGTGATGAAGTGATAGTCGGGGTGAATGTCGGCCTTCATGGCGGTGTCCGATCCAGGTCCTGCGCGGTGACGATGCCGACCGTCGGTGCGCTCATTTGACTGTCGCCGGAATGGCCCGGCGGCGAGCGCGGGCGTTTACACCGGAGAGGGTTCCGGGGCAAGAGGCCCGCCCATGACCGACGCCGCGTCCGCCGCCCCCGATTCTGATTCGCGTCCCGGGGCTGGTGCCCAGTTGGCGGAACGCCTCGCCGAGGCCGGCGAACGCCGGGCGCGCAGCAAGGACCTGCGGCCGCTCATGCGGCTGTGGCCCTATGCCGTGCGGCACGCGGGCGCGGCCGCCATGGCAGGGGTCTGGCTGATCCTGTCGACCACCGCGTCCCTGGGCCTGACGGTGACGGCGCGCGGGGCCATCGACCAGGGCTTCGAGAACGACGGCGCCCGGCTGAACCTCTGGTTCGGCCTGCTGGCCGCCAATGCCCTGTTCCTCGGGCTCGCGACGGCGGTCCGGTATTTCTACGTCACCAAGACCGGCGAACGGATCGTGGCCGACCTGCGCAGCGGCCTGTTCCGGCGCGTGCTGACGCTGGACCCGGCCTACTATGCGCGCGTCCGGACGGGCGAGGTGCTGTCGCGCCTGACGACCGACGTGTCCCTGGTCGAGACCCTGCTGACGACCTCGGTCTCCTATGCCCTGCGCAATGTGCTGACGCTGGTGGGGGCGACCGCCCTGCTGTTCTTCGTCAGCCCCAAGCTGACGGGGCTGGTCCTTCTGGTGGTGCCGGTGCTGATCGTCCCGCTGTTCCTGTTCGGGCGGGTGGTGCGCAAGCTGACCGTGGCCACCCAGGACCGGTTCGCCGATGCGGTGGGCTTTGCCGGCGAGAGCGTGGACGCCATCGAGACGGTGCAGGCCTTCGGGCGCGAGGGCACGGCCATCAGCCGCTTCGAGGCCGCCGTGGAGGCCGCCTTCGGCGTCTCCCTGCGCCGCATGCGGGCGCGGGCCCTCATGACCGCCCTGATCATCAGCGTGATGTTCGGCGGGGTGACCCTGGTCCTGTGGCTGGGTGCCCAGGACGTGATCGCGGGGCGGATGAGCCCCGGCACCCTGCTGCAGTTCGTTCTGCTGTCAGTGTTCGCGGCCGGGGCCGTCGGCGCGCTGGGCGAGAGCTGGGGCGACGTGCAGAAGGCCTCGGGCGCCATGTCGCGGATCGACGAACTGATGCGGGCGGAGCCGGCCATCGCGCCGCCCGCGGTGCCCCGGGCCCTGCCCGAACCGCCGCGCGGCGAGGTGTCGATGTCGGCGGTGGACTTCGCCTATCCGGGGCGTCCCGACCTGCCGGCCCTGAAGGGCTTCTCCCTGACGGTAAGGCCGGGGGAGACGGTGGCGCTGGTCGGCCCGTCGGGTGCGGGCAAGTCGACCGTCTTCCGCCTGCTGCTGCGCTTCTACGACCCCCAGGGTGGCGTCGTGGCGGTGGACGGCGTCGACGTGCGCGAGGCCGATCCCGGCGCCGTGCGGTCGCGCTTCGCCTGGGTCTCGCAGGAGGCACCGCTGTTCTCGGGCTCGGCTCTGGAGAACCTGCGCTTCGGACGCGAGGACGCCGATCTGGACGCTGTGCGCGCGGCAGCGACCAAGGCCCAGGCCGCGGGCTTCCTCGACGCCCTGCCGCAGGGGTTCGACACGCCGCTGGGCGAGCGCGGCAAGAGCCTGTCGGGCGGTCAGCGCCAGCGTCTGGCCATCGCCCGCGCCCTGATCCGCCACGCGCCGATCCTGTTGCTGGACGAGGCCACCAGCGCCCTGGACGCCGAGAACGAACAGCTGGTCCAGGCCGCGCTGGACGAGGCCATGGCGGAGCGGACGACCCTCGTCATCGCCCACCGTCTGGCCACCGTGCTGCGCGCCGACCGGATCGTGGTCATCGACGACGGCCGGGTGGTCGACGAGGGCACGCACCATGATCTGGTGGCGCGCGGGGGCCTCTACGCCCGGTTGGCGGCGCTGCAGTTCCGCGGCGAGTGACGCCGGGCGTCGGTGTCTGACGGCTCAGGCCCGGGGCGCGAGGCGGCGATCCAGCCACACGACGGCATAGCCGACGACTGTGAAGGCGAGCGCGATCAGGGACAGGTTCGCTACGACCTGTGGCCAGCCCAGGGCGTCCACATCCATAAAGAAATAGGGATAGCGCCACGGTGAGTCCGGTTCGAACTCGGCCCGAACCAGGCTGTAGCCAGCGTAGGTAAGCGGATAGAGTGCCCAGTACAGGGGTGCCCGCCACGTCAGGGTGCCGTGGCGGGCGAAAAGCAGCCACCAGAGGGGAACGGCTACCGGGGCAACGTGGTGATGAAGGCTGTCCCCCAGCCAGGTCCACCAGTTGAGCTGCGGGATCTGACCCAGAACGAGGTTGAAGATGACCCCGACCAGCAGGATCGAGAGCATGACGCCGCCCACGAGAAGCGGCGAGACATTTGCACGGCCCCGCCAGGCGATCGTCGCAAAGACGAGTGCCACCAGCATGTTTGTGGTGATCGTGAAGGCGCGCAGGACATGCCAGACGGCCTCCCAGGGCTGGGCCCCGTCCGCCAGGGACAACTGCAGGGGCGGGACCAGGCCCACGAAAGCCCCCGTGGCGATCAGGCCTGCCACGACACGCGCCCAGACTTCCCGGTTGCTTGCGAGGTTCATGGTGGATTCCCCCTCCAGACTGCCCCCGGCATATCCCCTCCGTGGCTGACAGGCATACCGAACCGTGCCCGGGCGCTCAGCGGCCTGCAACTCCCGGATGGTCGGTGAAGAGCGCGTCGACGCCCGCCGCCTCGAACCGTCGAAACCAGCCGGCCAGGTCGCCGGGGGCCTGACTGTCGTCGCTGCGGTGGTCGACCGGCAGGAACCGGTTCTCGGCGCGGAGCGTCCAGACGCCGATCTTCAGGCCTGCAGCATGGGCCACGGCCACCAGGCCGGTCGCTGCCCCCGCCGTCCCGTCCGGGGCGCGCGGGATCACCAGGCCGGCCTCGACGCCGATCCAGTCGGCATAGGTCGCGACCCCGGCCAGACCTTCGGGCGTGAGCATGGCGCCATAGGTCAGGTCGGGACGGTCGAAGGGGCCGCCGGCGGGGGAGATCAGCTGCATGAGCGGCACGTCCAGCGCCCGGTCCAGCGCCCGCAGCACCTCGACCTCGAAGCTCTGGACGATCACCGGGGCGTCTGCGCCGGTCAGGCCCCGGCGGGCGAGCACCTCGATCAGGCCCGGCTCCATCGGCAGGCCGATCGTGGCGAAGTGGGTCGGGTGCTTCAACTCCGGCACCACCCCGATGCGCCGCCCCGTGCGGGCAGAGGCAGCGTCGGCGAGGTCCAGCACCTCGTCGAGGGTCATCAGGCCGAACTGGCCGTCGAAGGCCGTCCCGCGCAGCTCGGGCAGGCGTTCCCGGGCGCGCAGGGTGCGCAGCTCGGCCAGGGTGAAGTCCTCGCTGAACCAGTCGGTGACCCGACGGCCGTCGATCGTCTGCGTCCGGCGCCGGTCGGCGAACTCCGGGCGGTCGGCCACGTCGGTGGTGTCGGACAGGGCGTTCTCGTGCCGGACCACCAGAACCCGGTCGCGGCTCATGACCAGGTCCGGCTCGATGAGGTCCGCGCCCTGGTCGATCGCCAGCTCATAGGCCGCGCGGGTGTGCTCGGGACGCTCGCCCGAGGCCCCGCGGTGGGCGATGACCAGGGTTTGGGCGGCGGAGGGGGTGGCCATCAGCAGACCGACCGTCAGGACAAGGGCGCGGAGCATGCGCGGGACCTAGCCGGGCGGGGTGACGCCGGGATGACGGGTCAGGCGGCCTGCAGCAGCTTGCGCAGATGCACCTGCATGTCCGGCGCGCCGACCACGACCTCGGCGCCCGACAGGGGATCGACGTCGGCCGAGACGCCCGACACCGTACCGCCCGCCTCGGTCATCAGCAGCAGGCCCGCCG
>CAMCIP010000148.1 GCA_945874855.1 Brevundimonas vancanneytii | reverse complement strand
GGCGCTGCCGAACAAGTCGGACTGGTGGATCTGGCACCGCAGCCAGAGCCCCTCGGCCGCCGTCCGCAGCCAGACCCTGTCCCGCGCCCGGGCGCTGGGCCTGGACACCTCGCGGGTGGTGACGACGGGCGGATGAGCCCATTGACCATCGGAACACAACCGGAACATATGCGGCCATGGCCGCCGCGGCGCTTCAGATCGATCTCGTCTTCTCGCGTCCGGAGACGACCCGGGCGGTGACGCGGGGGGCGGCGCGGCTGCTGGTGGACATGGGCCATGCGCCCCTGCTGGAGGTGGGCCTGCCCAATGGCCGCCGCGCCGACGTCATGGCCCTGGGGCCGCGCGGCGAGATCGTCATCGTCGAGGTCAAGTCGGGCGTCGAGGACTTCCGCTGCGACCGCAAATGGCACGAATACGGGCCCTTCTGCGACGCCCTCTATTTCGCCGTGGAGCCGGGCTTCCCCCTGGACCTGATCGGCGAGGAGTGCGGCCTGATCGTCGCCGACGGCTTCGGCGGGGCGGTGGTGCGCGAGGCGACGGTGCGCCCCCTGGCGCCCGCGCGGCGCAAGGCGCTGACGCTGGCGTTCGGGCGGCTGGGCGCGATGCGGGCGCTGAAGGGGTAGGCGTCAGGCGTGCGGTCCGGGTCGGGCGTGGGCGGGTTCATCACCAAGGACACCAAGGAAGAAAAAATCACCAAGGACACGAAGAGATGATGCGCCGCGTCGCGCGCAGCGCCTCACCGCCTAGGAAAGCATGAACGCCTGCGGCGCCACACCCTCGGTCCCTTTGTCTCCTTAGTGCTTTGTCTTGGTGTCCTTGGTGATGAACCTGCTGCGGCCAGATCAGGGCCCTGACGGCGAGGGAAAAACGCACGACCCTCTCAGCCTACCCCTCACCGCGGAGCCCGCTTCGCCAGGATCCGTTGCAGCGTCCGGCGGTGCATGCCCAGCCGCCGCGCCGTCTCCGAGACGTTGTGGTCGCACAGCTCATAGACGCGCTGGATGTGCTCCCAGCGCACGCGGTCGGCGCTCATGGGATTGTCCGGCGGCTCGGGCTGGTCGCCCGAGGCCAGCAGGGCCTTGACCACATCATCGGCGTCGGCCGGCTTCTGCAGATAGTCGACGGCGCCGGCCTTGACCGCGGCCACGGCGGTGGCGATCGCGCCATAGCCGGTCAGCATGACGATGCGGGAATCGTCGCGCCGCTCGCGGATGGCCTCGACCACCTTCAGTCCGTTGCCGTCCTCCAGCCGCATGTCCAGCACGGCAAAGGCGGGGGCCGCCTCGCGCAACCGGTCATGCGCCTCAGAGACCGATCCGGCGGTGGTCACCTCGAAGCCGCGGCCTTCCAGGGCGCGGCCAAGACGGGTGCGCAGGGCCTGGTCATCGTCGAGCAGCAACAGGGTCTTGTCGGCCAGGGCGGCTACGCGGGCGTCGGCTTCGGGCATCTCTGTTCTCCTGCATGCGCATGTCGGTCCGTCCGCAGACGGACGCAAGTGTCAGACGTCACGGTGCGACACTTCGAGCGCCGGTCGCGACCAGCGCACGGTGACGCGGGCGCCCTTCATGGGCTCGGGCGCGGCCTCCGCCGAGCCGACCGAGACCTGTCCACCGCTGCGCTCCAGCAGGGTGCGGGCGATGAAGAAGCCCAGTCCCATGCCGCCCTGACTGGGCGCCACCGGCGTCGGCACGGCGGCCGGGGCCCTGTCCTTGCGCCCGCGGCGGGCCGAGGCCGCAGCCCCCGCAGCGGCGGTGATCTGGGCCGCCAGGGCGCGGCGCGCCTTGCCCTGGGGGCGGCTGGTGACATAGGGCTCGCCCAGCCACGGCAGGATGTCGGAGGCGAAACCGGGCCCGTCGTCCAGCACGGATATCTCGATCCAGCCCGCATCGACGACCGCCTCGATCCGCACGGCCGCGGCGGCGAAGTCGGCGGCGTTCTCGACCAGGGAGGACAGGCCGTGGACCACCTCGGGCAGGCGGCGCACCTGCGGCGGCCGCTCTCCGGACCGGGTCCGCACGGCAACCTGGAAGTCCAGATCGAACCCCCGATGCGGTTCGACCACCTCCTCGAGCAGGGCGCGCAACTCGACGGCGGCGGTCAGGGCGCCATCGTCTTCCGGCCGCTGCGACAGGCGTTTGAGGATGTCGCGGCAGCGCTCGGCCTGCTGCAGGATCAGGGCGGCGTCCTCGGCCAGGGCCGCGTCGCCGGCCGCCGCGCGCTGCATCTCCTTGGCCACCACCTGGATGGTGGCCAGAGGCGTGCCCAGTTCGTGCGCCGCCGCCGCCGCCAAACCGCCCAGGGCCGCCAGTCTCTGTTCGCGCTGCAGCACGTCCTGGGTCGTCGCCAGGGCCAGTTCAAGCTTCTCGGCGTCCGTGGCCACCCGCCAGGCATAGGTGGCGGTGAAGATCACGCCCGTCGCCAGCGCCAGACCGATGCCGAAGCGATACAGCGGCGGCAGGTTCAACTCCGTCCCGGCCGCCCAGGGCAGGGGCATGGACCAGTGAAACAGAGCGGCGGCCGCCAGCAGCACCATGCCGCCCAGCACCAGGGCCTGACGTGCCGGCAGGGAGGCGGCCGCCACCGTCACGGGGGCCACCAGCAGCAGGCAGAAGGGGTTCTGCAGCCCCCCTGTGAGGCCCAGAAGCAGGCTGAGCTGCAGGATGTCGAAGCCGAGGTGCAGGGCCGTGCCCAGACCGTCGGCGGGCTGGGGCTCTGACGCCTTCAGCCGGGCCGCCGCCAGCAGGTTGAAGGCGGCGCCGGCCGCGATCACCGCAGTGCAGGCCAGCAGAGGCAGGTCGAAATGCAGGATCCCCGTGGCCACGATGATGGTGGCGCTCTGACCCGCCACCGCCATCCAGCGCAGGATGATCAGGGTCCGCAGCGACAGACCCCGGCCACGCCGGGCCAGGTCATGCCGGCCGAGACCTCTCAGTCCCTCGGCCACGGGGTCCTGTTGCGTCGAGACGTCGGCTTCCAAGGGGGTCACCGGCCCCCTATAGACCGGCGCGAACCGTCCCACGAGCCCGGAGGGCCGCGATGCCGCGCCGCACCGTCATCCTGTTCGCCGCCGCCGTGTGCGGCATGGCGCTGGCCCTGGCGCTGATCACCGTCATGGTGGTCGGGGCGCGCGACCGGGCGGGCACGGCGGGTGCGGGGTCGGCCGGCACCTCCTACGTCGCGGCGTCGGAGGATCAGCCCCTTGTCGGCGGTCCCTTTACCCTGACTGACCAGAACGGCCGCCCGGTGACAGAGGCCATGCTGGAGGGGCGCTGGAGCCTGGTGTTCTTCGGCTTCACCTTCTGCCCCGACTACTGCCCGACCACCCTGGCCATGCTGGAGGCGACGCGGCGCGAGCTGGGCGACCAGGGCAAGGATCTGCAGTTCGTCTTCATCACCGTCGACCCCGGGCGCGACGGACCGGCGGAGATGAAGGCCTATCTCGACAGCGAGGGCTTTCCGCCCGGCGTCGTCGGCCTGACCGGCACACCCGAACAGATCGCGGCGGCCGCGAAGGCCTATGCCGTGGTCTATGAGAAGGTCGGCGAAGGCGAGGCCTATACGATGAACCATTCGCTGGCGATCTGGCTGATGGGGCCCGATGGCCGGTCGCGCGTCAGCCTGAACCACCAGCAGGGGCCGGAGGCTGCGGCGCGCATGATCCGGGCGGTACGGGCGCGGGGCTGACGACGGCCCGATAATCCTTTTGCAGGGCGACGCGTTCTATGCTGCCCTGCACAACGAGGCAGGGCCTCTTCAGGATCTCGATGCTGTATTCCCTACATGAGCTGGCCTACTACGGTGCCGCGCCCTTCCGGCTCGGCGCCCAGGCCGCCCGGACCTTCTGGTCCTCTCCGTTCAACCCCGCCGCCGGGACCCTGATGGGGCGCAGCGCCGCGGCTGCCGCCGAGGTGTTCGAGGGGCTGACCCGCCGCTATGGCAAGCCGGCCTGGGGGCTGGAGGTGATCACGGTCGACGGCCTGCCCGTCCGCACCGAGCAGGAGACGGTGTGGGCCTCGCCCTGGTGCCGGCTGGTGCGCTTCGCCCGCAACCCCGTGGACCTCAAGCGGGCCGGCAAGCCCGTGGATGCGCCGTCGGTGCTGATCGTGGCGCCCCTGTCGGGCCACTACGCCACCCTGCTGCGCGGCACGGTCGAAGGCTTCCTGCAGGACCATGACGTCTACGTCACCGACTGGATCAACGCGCGTCAGGTGCCGATGCTGGAGGGGCGGTTCGACTTCTTCGACTACATCGACCACGTCCGGCAGATGCTCACCGAGATGGGCCCCGGCGTGCATGTCGTCGGCGTCTGCCAGCCGGGCCCGCCCGTGCTGGCGGCGGTGGCCCTGATGGCCGAGGACGGCGATCCGTGCCGCCCGGCCTCGATGACCTTCATGGGCTCGCCGATCGATGCGCGCCTGTCGCCGACGGTGACGAACCAGCTGGCCGAGGCCCGGCCCTTTGCCTGGTTCCGGTCCAACATGATCCACACCGTGCCCCCGCCCTATCCGGGGATCGGCCGCCGCGTCTATCCGGGCTTCGTCCAGCTCTACAGCTTCATGTCGATGAATGAGGACCGCCACCGCGACGCCCATCATGAGTATTTCGACAACCTGGTCCGCGGCGACGGCGACGCCGCCGACAAGCATGCGGAATTCTACGACGAATATCTCTCGGTCCTGGACCTGACCGAGGAGTTCTATCTCCAGACCATCGACATCGTCTTCCAGCAGCACCTGCTGCCGCGCGGCCTGCTGGAACATCGCGGCCGCCGGGTCGATCCCGCCGCGATCACCGACATCGGCCTGATGACCGTCGAGGGCGAGAAGGACGACATCTCCGGCGTCGGCCAGACCCAGGCCGCCCATGGGCTGTGCACCGCGATCCCCGACGATCGGCGCGTCCTCTATGTCAACCCGGACGTCGGCCACTATGGCGTCTTCAACGGCCGCCGGTTCCGCGACGACATCTATCCGCGGATCCGCGACTTCATCTCGGCCAATGGGGCGGCCCATGCGGTATCGCGACGGCCAGCGGCTGCAGCTTGAGGGCACGGCCCCGGGCCGTCCGCCGCTGATCCTGCGCCTTTCGGTCAACCGCCGCGCCCGGCGGCTGTCGGTGCGGATCGACGCCCGGGCGGGCGAGGCCGTGGTCGTGGCCCCCAGCGAGCGCGGCCTCGATCAGGCCGTGGCCTTCGCCGAAAGCCGGGCCCTGTGGATCGCAGAACGGCTGGCCGTGCGACCGCCCTCGACGCCCCTGGCGCCCGGCGCGCGCATCGGGATGGCGGGGCGTTCGGTCCGGCTGGAGGCCACGGGCACGGCCGCCGCCGCCCGCCTGGTCGAGACCGATGACGGCCCGGTGATCCGTGCGGGGGGCGAGGGTGAGGCCTTTTCGCGCCGGGTGCTGTCCTGGCTGAAGGCCGAGGCGCGCCGCCGTCTGACCGATCGCACCGAGGTGCACCGCACCGCCCTCGGCCAGGGTCCGGTGCGGCTGTCCATCACCGATTCCCGTACCCGCTGGGGCTCGTGCAGCCCGCATGCCCGGACCATTCGCTATTCCTGGCGGGTGGTCATGGCCCCCGAGGCGGTGCTCGACTATCTGGCCGCCCATGAGGTCGCCCATCTGGTCCACGCCGATCACAGCCCGGCCTATTGGGCCGTGGTCCAGCGCCTGATCGGCGATCCCCGCCCGCACCGCCGCTGGCTGCGCGCCCACGGCGCGGCCCTGCACGCTGTCGGCTGAGGCGGAACGAAGCGGGATCAAACCTGCCTTATTGC
>CAMCIP010000147.1 GCA_945874855.1 Brevundimonas vancanneytii | reverse complement strand
GCCGTGTCGGCGAGGGCCAGCCCCACCGCGCGCATGCCCTCCGCGTCGATCTGGTCGCCCCACAGCCAGCGGGCATCGTACTCTCGGAAACCGGACGGAGGGATCATCGGCGGGGCTTAGCAGGCCGCCGCTTCGGAACAAGCGTCGCCGTCGTCGAGGCCATGGCCGCTCGACCAGAGGCGTCTGGTCGCAGGCCCGCAACGGGGACGCGGCGGCGACGCCGATGCTATGGTGCCCAAGGAGCGTCGCGCAGGTCGACGTCGGGGGACGGATCGATGAAGCCTTGGACTCTGGCCGCGGCGGCGCTGGCCGTCGTCCTTTTGGCCGCCACGACGGCGGGCGCCCAGACGGCGGCGGACGGTCGGGACGCAGTGCGGGCGAGACTGGCGACCGAAAGCGGCTATGCCGGCGTGTTCGGCGTCGTGCGCGGCGGCGACATGGCGACGGGAGCCCTGGGCGCGGCGCCGGATGGGATCCCGCGCGATCCGGCGGTCGCCTTCCGCTGGGCTTCGGTGTCCAAGATGGTCACGGCCATACTGGTGTTCCAGCAGGTCGAGGCCGGCGCGATCGACCTCGACGCGCCCGTGGCGACCTATGTGAGCGACCCGTCCGTCCCGAACGCCGACCGGATCACGATCCGCCAGCTGCTGGCCCATCGGTCCGGCCTGGCCGATCAGGCGGCAATGCCCGACGGACCTCCCGGCGACCAGATGCAGTATTGCCGCCGCGTGGCGGCCGAGCCGGGCTCGACCTTCCTCTACAACAACTGCGACACCGTCGTGCTCGGCCTCGTGCTCGAAGCGGTCACCGGATCGACCTTCCTGGACCTGGCCAACGCGCGGATCGGCGGCCCCCTGGGCTTTTCGCTGTCGTTGCCCGATGGGCCCCGGGTCGAGGCGACCATGGCGGACGGGTCGCCGGAGCCGGCGGCCTGGCCTTCGGGATATGGCGCGGCGGGGGGGCTGTACGGCACGATCGAGGACCTGCTGAAGATCGACGCGGCGCTGATGGCGGGTCGATTGATCTCGGCCGACTCGCTGGCGGTGATGCTGACCGGTGACCCGGCCTCCGGCTATGCTGCGCTCAGCGTCTGGTCCTATGCCCCGGATCTGGGGGCCTGTCTGGGCGAGACCCGGCTGGTCGAACGCTATGGCGAGATCGGCGGCGTGCAGGTGCGCAACTTCCTGCTGCCCGACTACGGCCTCGCGATCGCGGTCCAGTCCAGTGACCGACGGACCGATTTCGGCGAGGTGTGGCGCGGCGAGGGCCTGTCGATCGAGCTGATCCGCGCCGTCGCCTGCGGAACGCCCGCCGCTTGACCCCGGCGGGCGCCGGTCCTACCCCCGGGCCCTGCGTCCGGAGAGGCCCCGTCCCATGCCCCGCCTCGTCCTGCTGCGCCACGGCCAGAGCCTGTGGAACCTTGAGAACCGCTTCACCGGCTGGGTCGACGTCGACCTGACCGAACGGGGGGAAGCCGAAGGCCGTCGCGCCGGCGAACTGCTGGCCGAGGCCGGCTTCACGCCGGCGGTGATGTTCACCTCGGTTCTGACCCGGGCCCGGCGCACCGGGGCCCTGGCCCTGATGACCGCGGGGCTGAAGGACGTGCCGACGGTCGAGGACTGGCGTCTGAACGAGCGGCACTACGGCGGCCTGACGGGATTGAACAAGGCCGAGACCGCCGAAAAGCACGGCGAGGACCAGGTCAAGGTCTGGCGCCGCAGCTATGATGTGCCGCCTCCGCCGCTGGCGCCGGGCGGGGAGTTCGATTTCGATGCGGACCCTCGCTACGCCGGGCAGAACATTCCGGACACGGAGAGCCTGAAGACCACGCTGGACCGCGTCGTGCCCTATTGGGACGCCGAGATCGCGCCGCGGCTGCGCGCCGGGCAGGACGTGCTGATCGCCGCCCACGGCAACAGCCTGCGCGCCATCGTCAAACATCTGTTCGCCGTGCCGGACGACCGGATCGTCGAGGTGGAGATTCCGACCGGCAATCCGCTGGAGATCGAGCTGGACGCGGCCCTGAATCCTGTCGCGGCCCGCTATCTGGACGCGGCCCGGGCGACGCCCCTGCCGGAGATCGCCGCGTGAGCGGGTCGGACGAGGTCTGGATGGCGCGCGCCATCGACCTGGCCACCGGGCGGATGGGCCGGACCTGGCCCAATCCGGCGGTCGGCTGCGTGATCGTGGCGGGCGACGAGGTGGTGGGCGAGGCCGCGACCGCCGACGGCGGCCGGCCGCATGCCGAGGAACAGGCCGTGCCGCTGGCCGGGGAGGCCGCGCGCGGCGCGACCGCCTATGTGACCATGGAGCCGTGCGGTGCCCGCTCGTCGGGGCGGACGTCCTGCGCCCAGTTCCTGCTGGACGCGGGCGTGGCACGGGTGGTGGTGGCGGCGGTCGACCCCTCGCCCTTTGCCGCCGGGCGCGGCGTGGAACGGCTGCGCAAGGCCGGGCTGGAGGTCGAGACCGGCGTCCTGGCCGACCGGGCGGCGGTCCTCTACGAGGGCTATCTGCATCGGGTCGAGACCGGGCGGCCGATGGTGCGTCTGTCGGAGGACGGCGCGGGCTTCGACGCCCGCTTCGCCGCCTCGCCCAAGGCCGACCTGACCACCGAACTGACCCGTCTGGGCGAGGCCGGCTACACCCGGGTGTGGGTGGGTCCGGGCGAACTGGCCGAGGCCCTGTCGGCGCAAGGGCTGCTGACCGTCTGAGCGTGGCCGTTCCAACGCTTCCTTAAGCCTGCTGCGGCAGTCTGGCCCCATGGCCGACTCCGCTCCGGCCGTCGTGCGTCGACGGCTGACCCAGCAAGAGCTCGACGCGATCTGCGCGCGTCACGACCGCCTGTGGCAGGCGCGGCCCGGCGGCGCGCGCGCGGTGTTCGCCTGGATGGATCTGGGCGGCCTGAGCCTGAAGGGACGCAACCTGGCCGATGCGGACTTCGCCGCCGCCTGCCTGATCGGCACCGACCTGTCCGGGGCCAAACTGGACAATGCCACCTTCTTCGGGGCCGACCTCCAGGACGCCCTGCTGGTCGAGGCCAGCCTGCGACGGGCGGACCTGCGCGGTGCCTGCCTGCGCGGGGCCGACCTGTCCGGGGCCGACCTGTTCGAGGCCGACCTGCGAGAAGGCGCCATCGCCGCCGCCGACGCCAGGGTCGGCTATCGCGTCGTCGACGCCCAGCGTCGCACCCTGGATGGACAGGAGACCCGGGCCCACGGCGCCTGTCTCGCCGGCGCCAATCTGCAGCGGTCCAAGATGGCGGGCATCGTGGCCACCCAGGCCGATTTTACCGATGCGGTGATGAAGGACTGCAAGCTGGTCCGCGCCAATCTGAAACAGGCCAGTTTCCGCGGCGCCGATCTGGCGGGGGCCGACCTCTCGGGCGCCGACCTGTCCGGGGCCGATCTCCGCGACGCCGTGCTGGTGGGCGTCAACGCCACCCAGTGGCGGACCGACGGCGCGCGCATGGAGGGGGCCCTGACGGACGACCGGTCCTCGGCCTCGCCCGTCAGCCGCATGCCGGCCGCCGAGATGCTGCGTGAGCATGCCCTCTGGTGCGAAAGCGGAGGGGCCGAGGGCCGTCCCTCGTCGTTCGACGGCGTCGATCTGAGGGCGCTGAAGACCATCCGCGGGCTGAACCTGACCGCCCTGTCGGCCAGGGGGGCGGTCTTCTACGGCCTGGACATGGAGGGGGTGCAGCTTCAGGGCGCGCATCTGGAGGGCGTCGATCTGCGGTCCACCAATCTGCGGTCGGCCGACCTGCGCGGGGCCCGGCTGGCCGGGGCGCGTCTGAACGGCGCCGACCTGCGCGACGCCCATCTGGGGCCCCTGATGATCGGCCCGGACCGCCTGTTGCCCGCCGACCTCAGCGGCGCCTGTCTCCGGGGCACCGACCTGTCGCGCGCCGACCTTCGCCGCGCCGTCCTGACCGAAGCCGATCTGACCCGGGCCCGGCTGGACGGAGCCCAGGGCCTGCCCGCCCCGATCGCCCCCGCCCCGCGCCACGGAGCCGCCGCATGACCTTCTCCCGACGCGCCCTGGGCCAGGGTGACCTGGATCTGTTGATCGCGGGCCATGAGCGGTTCGTCGACGGACGGGCGGGCGGACGTCGGCTGGCCCTGAAATTCATCGACCTGCGCGGCCTGAGCCTGGCCGGACGCCGTCTGGACGACGCCGACTTCAGCGGCTGTTCGCTGGAGGGCGCCCATCTGGCCAGGGCGCGGCTGACCCGGGCGGTGCTGTTCTGCTGCGATCTGAAGGGCGCGGACTTCACCGACGCCGATCTGACCCGGGCCGACCTTCGGGGCGCCTGTCTGCGGGGCGCGACCCTGCACCGGGCCGACCTGACGAAGGCCGACTTCCGCGAAGGCGTCATCGCGGTGCCCCACGCCACCAAGGGCCTGTCCTCGGTCCGGAACGAGACGCGCCAGGGCGTGGCCGACGGGGCCAGCTTTTCGGGCGCCCGCCTCGACGGCGCCGCGCTGAACGGCTTTTCGGCCCACAAGGTCGACTTCACGGACTGCGCGATGAAGGGCACGGTGCTGACCGGCGCCAATCTGAAGGAGGCCGACCTGTCCGGCGCCATGATGGAGGGGGCCGAGGTCAGCGGCGCCAATCTGTCCGGCGCCCGCATGGTAGGGACGATCCTGACGGGCGTCGCCATGGAGACGGCCCATACCGAACGCACCGACATGACCGGCTCCCTGCGCGAGCCGACCCGCGAGGCCATGGCCCGCGCGGCTGAACTTCTGGAGCGGGCGCTGGACGGCAACGCCTGGGCCGAGAGCGGCGGCGTTCTGGGCGATCCTGCGAAGCTCGACGGCGAGGACCTGCGTCCGCTCGGCGCGCGCCTGAAGGGACTGAAACTGCCGGCCCTCAGTGCCAAGGGCGCCTGTATGGTCGGCATGGACCTGACAGGCGTGGCCTTGCAGGGCGCGAACCTCGAGGGGGCGGACCTGCGCGGCGCCGGCCTGCGAGGCACCGACCTGCGCGGTGCACGTCTGTGCGGCGCCCTGCTGAACCAGGCCGATCTGCGTGGCGCGATCCTGTCGCCGCTGCCGTTGGGCGGGGGGCGGTCAAAGGCGGTGGACGCCAGCGGGGCCAGCCTGCGCTATGCCCGGCTGGAGGGGGCCGACATGACGGGCGCCAACTTCACCGGGGCCGACCTGCGGGGGGTGGACCATCCGCCGGAGCAGGGCCTGGCCGTCGCCTGACGCGCAAACGAAAGGGGGACGGCGTCGCCGCCGCCCCCCCGGGAAACACGTCAGGTCGCCGACATCAGGCGGCCTTGTCGGCCTTGTCGGCCTTGCCTTCGATCAGCGTGGCCTTGCCCGTGCCGATCTCGATCCGTCGGGGCTTCAGCGCCTCGGGCAGTTCACGGGCCAGATCCACGGTCAGCAGACCGTTGGCCAGATCGGCGGACCGGACCACCACATAGTCGGCCAGCTGGAAGCGGCGCTCGAAGTCGCGCTCGGCCAGACCGCGATGCAGATAGGTGCGGGCCGCATCGTCGTCGTTGGCGGTCTTGCGGCCGGTGACGGTCAGCAGGTTCTCCTTGACCTCAAGGGTCAGTTCGTCCGGGCCGAAGCCGGCCACGGCCACCTCGATGCGATACTGGTTCTCGCCGGTCGACTGGATGTTGTAGGGCGGCCAGCCCTGTTCGCCGGTGCGCGCGGCGCTTTCCAGCAGGGTCGCCAGACGGTCGAAACCGACGGCGGAACGATAGAGGGGGGTGAGGTCGAAAGTACGCATGGTCAGCCTCCTGAAAGGTCAGCAAGGGTGAACCGCCCGGCGATTTGCCCGGACGGCGGGGATGCGGCCCCCGCGGCCCCGAATA
>CAMCIP010000146.1 GCA_945874855.1 Brevundimonas vancanneytii | reverse complement strand
GCCCAGTGCCCTGTAGAAGCTGCCGAATTCGATGCCGATGGCACCCGAGCCGATGACGACGATCGAGGCCGGCATGGCCTTGGGCGCCATGGCCTCGCGATAGGCCCAGATGCGGTCTCCGTCGGCTTCCAGTCCGATCTGGGGGATGGCCCTGGCCCGGGCGCCCACGGCCAGCATCACCGACCTGGCCTCGACCGTGCGCGACCCACCGGCCTTCAGCGCGACGATCACCCTGGGGGCATCCTTGCCCTTCTCCAGCCGGGCGGAGCCCTCGATGACCTCGATCCCGTTCTTCTTCATCAGGAAGCCGACGCCACTGTTCAGCTGTTTGGCCACCTTGCGCGACCGCTGGATGATGGCGTCGAAGTCGAAGCCGACCTTGTCGGCGGACAGGCCGTAGTCCTTGAGATGGCTCAGGCTCTCGTACTTCTCGCCCGACTTCAGCAGGGCCTTGGTCGGGATACAGCCCCAGTTCAGACAGATGCCGCCCAGGTTCTCGCGCTCCACGATCGCGACCTTCAGGCCCAGTTGCGACGCGCGGATCGCGGCGACATAGCCGCCGGGTCCCGAGCCGATGACGATCAGGTCGAATTCAGCCATGGGGCATCAACTTCTCGATGTCGGGCCGGATGGCCTCGGGTTCGACCTGGGGGGCATAGCGGGCGACCACCTGCCCCTCCCGGTCCGTCAGGAATTTGGTGAAATTCCACTTGATGTCGCGGCTTTCGAGGAAGCCCTTCTTCTGGCTCGTCAGCCAGTCATAGAGCGGGTGCCGGTTGGGCCCGTTGACCTCGATCTTGTCGAACATGGGAAAGTCGACGCCGAAGGTGGCGGCGCAGAAGCTGGCGATCTCGGCGGCCCGGCCCGGCTCCTGGGCCCCGAACTGGTTGCAGGGGAAGCCGAGCACCTCGAAGGGATGATCCGCAAAGTCCCGGTGCAGCGCCTCCAGTCCCTGGTACTGCGGCGTGAACCCGCAGCGCGAGGCCACATTGACGATCAGCAGGGCGCGGCCGCGAAACCGCTCCAGCGGCAGTTCGGACCCGTCGATGGCGGTGGCGGTGAAGTCGTAGACCGAGGCCATGCCGTGAAGCCCCCTCACGCCAGCATGGTCACGGGATCTTCGATCATCGCCTTGAAGACCTGCAGGAATTTCGCCCCGATGGCCCCGTCCACCACGCGGTGATCGCAGGTCAGGGTCACGGTCATGACGGTGGCGACGGCCAGTTGGCCGTTCTTCACGACCGGGCGCGGTTCCCCTGCCCCCACGCTCATGATCGCGCCCTGGGGCTCGTTGATGATCGAGGCGAAGGCCTTGATACCGAACATGCCGAGGTTGGAGACCGAGAAGGTGCCGCCCTGGAACTCCTCGGGCTTCAGCTTGCGGTCACGGGCGCGTTTGGCGAGGTCCCTGGACTCGGTCGCGATCTGCGACAACGTCTTGGTCTCGGCCTTGCGGATGATCGGGGTGATCAGGCCGCCGTCGATGGCCACCGCCATGGCCACGTCGGCGTGGTGGTGCATCGCTATTCCCTCGGGGGAATAGGAGGCGTTGGCCTCGGGCACGGCCTTCAGGGCCATGGCGCTGGCCTTGATGACGAAGTCGTTGACCGAGACCTTGACCCCGTCCTTTTCGAGCAAGGCGTTGACCTTGGCCCTCGCGGCCAGCAGGCCGTCGATCTCGCAGTCGATGGTCAGCGGGAAGTGCGGCACGTCGCGGAAGCTGTCCGTCAGACGCCGCGCGATCGCCCTTCGCATGCCGTCCAGCGGGATCAGGTCATAGGTGCCGTCCGGAATGCCCATCTGGGCCAGGGACTGGACCTTGCGCGGTTCCGCGGCTGCGGCCACGACGGGGGCCGCTGCGGGTTTCGCCGCACCGGTCGGGGCGCCTTCGAGGTCGCGTTTGACAATGCGGCCGTGCGGGCCCGTGCCCTTGATCGTCGACAGGTCGATGCCGGCCTGGGCGGCCATGCGTCGAGCGAGGGGCGAGGCGAAGACCCGGGAGGTGGACTTGCCCCCCTCCCCCGCGGCGCGGGTACGCCCCCCTGCGGGGGGAGAGGTGTCCGGGGTTGAATGCCCCATCTCAGAGGGGACCGAAGCCTGCGAAGCGGGCTTCGAGGGGGGCGAAGCCGCACCGTCCTCGCCCTTCAGGCGGGCGATCAGGGTGTTGACCTTTACGCCCTCGGTCCCTTCGGCGACGAGGATTTCCAGCACCTCGCCCTCGTCGACGGCCTCGACCTCCATGGTCGCCTTGTCGGTCTCGATCTCGGCGATGACATCGCCGGCGGACACCACGTCGCCGACCTTGACGTGCCATTTGGCCAGAACGCCCTCTTCCATGGTGGGCGACAGGGCGGGCATCAGGATGTCGGTCATTGGACGCCTTCCGACGGGTCTTCGACGATCGTGGCGACGCCCGGGCCGTTCAGCACGTCGGAGACGCCGCTCAGGATCTTGGAATAGGCCTGCTTCTCATCCATGCCGTGCCGTACCTGATAGGCATGGGCCATGTGGGTGGCCGCCATGGCCAGCACCTGGCCGAAGCGTCGGGGGTCATTGAAGGCGGGCTTGACCGACATTACCGGTTCGCCGCGCGACCACCAGATGCGGATGATCTCGATGGCTTCGGCGTCGGCGGCCACGCTGGCCGGGGTCTTCAGCTGGTGCTCTTCGGGCTCGCTCATGCCGTCACAGCCCTCACGGCCTTGATGATCCTGTCCACGCCCGGCAGCGACAGGGCCTCGAGGTTCGCGGCATAGGGCAGAGGCACGTCCTCCTGGTGCACCCGCACCGGCGGAGCGTCCAGGTAGTCGAACGCATGTTCGATCACCCGGGCCACGACCTCGGCGCCGACGCCCATCGGCCCCCAGCCCTCCTCGGCCGAGACAAGGCGGCTGGTCTTCTTCACGCTCTCGACGATCGTCTCGTGGTCGAGCGGACGCAGGGTGCGCAGGTCGACGACCTCGCAGGAGATGCCTTCTGCGGCCAGCTGCTCGGCGGCCTGCAGCGCGAAGCCGACCATGCGGCTGTGGGCGGTGATGGTGACGTCGGTGCCTTCGCGGCGGACCTTGGCCTTGCCGATCGGCACCAGCCAGTCCTCGACCTCCGGCACGTCGAACTCCAGCCCGTACATCATCTCGTGCTCAAGGAAGACCACGGGGTTGGGGTCGCGGATGGCCGATTTCATCAGCCCCTTGGCGTCGGCCGCGTCATAGGGGGCGATGACCTTCAGGCCGGGGACATTGGCATACCAGGCGGAATAGTCCTGGCTGTGCTGGGCGCCGACCCGGCTGGCGGCGCCGTTGGGCCCGCGGAAGACAATGCTGGCACGGATCTGGCCGCCCGACATGTAGAGGGTCTTGGCCGCCGAGTTGATGATGTGGTCGATGGCCTGCATGGCGAAGTTGAAGGTCATGAACTCGACGATCGGCTTCAGCCCCGCCATGGCGGCACCGACGCCGAGGCCGGCGAAGCCATGCTCGGTGATCGGGGTGTCGACGACACGCTTGTCGCCGAACTCCTGCAGCAGTTCTCGGCTGACCTTGTAGGCACCCTGATACTGGGCGACCTCCTCCCCGATCAGGAAGACCTTCTCGTCCCGCCGCATCTCCTCGGCCATGGCGTCGCGCAGGGCGTCGCGGATGGTCGTCTTGACCCGTTTGGCGTCGGCGGGGATTTCGGGGTCGCGCAGTTCGACCTTCGGAGCGGAAGCGACGGGCGCGGCCGTGGCGGCTTCCGGCTCGGCGACCGCGTGGGCATCAACCTTCGGCCCCGGCGATGCTGCCCCGCCCTCGCCGGCCAGCCGCGCGATCGGCGTATTGACCTTCACGTTCTCGGAGCCTTCGGGCACCAGGATTTCGGCCACCTCGCCCTCGTCGACGGCCTCGACCTCCATGGTCGCCTTGTCGGTCTCGATCTCGGCGATGACGTCCCCGGCCTTGACCATGTCGCCCGCCTTGACGTGCCACCTGGTCAGCGTGCCCTCTTCCATCGTGGGCGACAGCGCCGGCATCAGGATGTCGGTCACGCTGCGCTCTCCACATAGACGTCGGTGTAGAGCTCGGACGGATCCGGCTCCGGGCTTTCCTGGGCGAACTGGACGGCCTCGGCGACGATGGTCTTGATCTCGGCGTCGATGGCCTTGAGGTCGTCCTCGGTGGCCCCGGCCTGATCCAGAAGCATCTTCACATGGTCGATCGGGTCGCGGGTCTTCTTGACCTCGTCGACCTCTTCCTTGGCGCGGTACTTGGCCGGATCGCTCATGGAATGACCACGATAGCGGTAGGTCTTCATCTCCAGGATGAAGGGGCCGCCACCCTCGCGGGCCCGCTTGACCGCCCTTGCCACGGCGTCGCGCACGGCCAGAACGTCCATCCCGTCGACCTGTTCGCCCGGAATGCCGAAGCTGGCCCCGCGCTCGCTCAGCTGCGTCGTGGACGACGAGCGCTCGATGCTCGTGCCCATGGCGTACTGGTTGTTCTCGATGATGTAGATGGCCGGCAGCTTCCACAGCTGGGCCATGTTGAAGCTCTCATAGACCTGGCCCTGGTTGGCCGCGCCGTCGCCGAAATAGATGAAGGCGACCGAATCATCGCCGCGGTACCAGCCATCAAAGGCCAGGCCCGTGCCGAGGGCCACCTGCGCGCCCACGATGCCGTGGCCGCCGTAGAAGCCGGTGGCCGTGTCGAACATGTGCATCGACCCGCCCTTGCCCTTGGACGAGCCGCCGATCCGGCCGGTCAGCTCGGCCATGACCTCTTTCGGGTCCATGCCGGCGCACAGCATGTGGCCGTGGTCGCGATAGCCGGTGATGATCTTGTCGTAGCCCTGACGCACGCTCTCCTGAACGCCGACGGCCACGGCCTCCTGGCCGATATACAGGTGGCAGAAGCCGCCGATCAGACCCATGCCGTAAAGCTGGCCGGCCCGCTCCTCGAAGCGCCGGATCAGCACCATCTCGCGATAGAAGCGCAGCAGGTCCTCCTTCGAGGCCGTGGGCGCATTGGGGATCGTCTTGTCAGACGATGTCCTGGGGGTCTTCTGGGCGGCGGCTTTCGCCATCCGGCATCTCCCGGCTGAGCCCCGTGGGCGAGGCTTCCTGTCTCTACGGAAGCGGGCTTTAGCAGCCTTCGTTCGGGAAAGGCAAAGACGCGGTCACGCCCTGTAACAGGAGTTTAGGACCGCGCCGTGGATGCGGGTGCCTCGGCGACGGGTGCAGTGACCGTGACCACCACGTCGAGAGGATGGGCATAACCGAGCAAGGCCCGTGCCCGCTCTTCCAGAAGATCGCGCGACAGGTTGTCGTCGGCCAGGTAGGCGACGCGGACTTCAAGCTCGCGCCGCTCCTGATCAAGAAGGATGGCCCGGGTCTGGCGATCCGCCAGCTCTGCAGCCCGCGCCCGGGCCGAGAGCAGGCCCAGCTGCCCGGTCAGGGCCTGGGCGGCCAGATAGACCACGGCCAGAAACAGGCCAGCGGTCAGGCGATACGGCGTCATCCGCTCAAGCAACTCGGACGCTCCTTCTGAGCGCAACGAAACGATTGCCGATCCGTGCCCGAAAATGCCTAACGAACCGTAGCTTGCCTGCAGAATTTCGCAGGATCAGCGCAGCAGCATGCCATCGCCGAAATACTGGCCCTGATCACCGAGCATCTCCTCGATGCGCAGCAGCTGGTTGTACTTGGCCGTGCGGTCCGACCGGGCCAGCGAGCCGGTCTTGATCTGCCCGCAGTTGGTGGCGACGGCGAGGTCGGCGATGGTCGAATCCTCGGTCTCGCCCGAGCGGTGGCTCATGACGCAGGTGTAGCCGGCGCGATGGGCCATATCGACGGCATCCAAAGTCTCCGAAAGCGTTCCGATCTGGTTGACCTTGATCAGGATCGAGTTGGCCAGCCCCTCCCCGATGCCGGCGGCCAGCCGGACGGGATTGGTCA
>CAMCIP010000145.1 GCA_945874855.1 Brevundimonas vancanneytii | reverse complement strand
GGTTCAGCACCACCTGGGCCACGGCCTGCTGACCCTCGGTCGGTTCCAGCGCGGCCTCATAGTAGATGGCCAGCGTCAGGCACCGCAGCGCGCGGCGCCGGTCGTCTCCGGTCGTGCGCAAGACGAAGGGGCGCGCGGGCCGCAAGGCGCCGGCCATCACGGGCATGGCAGCGTTGAGCCGCTGGGCCCGCAGGCCGGTCTCGCCCGACACCAGGGTCGGCTTGCCGGCCAGGGTCAGGGTCTCCCAGCCCGGCGTCAGGCCATAGGCGGCGGCACGCACCATCAGCGGATCGTGCCGGTCGGCCAGCGCCAGCTGCGCCGGGTCGAGCCGGCCACGCACGGCGGCGAAGGCACCGGGGCCCATGTCGCCGCCCGTGGTGCGCGCCACCGCCTCGACCGACAGATCGATGTCGGGCCGGGGCGTGGAGCTGGCGGTCAGGGCGGCGCCCAGCGCCACGCACGCGGCGACGACCGCCACGGCGTGCCGTCCGTCCAGCCATGTGCGCAGGCGCGTGATCATGCCGGACAGTCTATCGACGATTGGCGGCGAAATTCCGACCCTGAATGAGTTCAGCGGCCGCCCAGGGTCGCGCAGGGACGGCGGTCCGGGCAAGAAACGGGTGCCGCGTCCGCCGAGTGCCGGTCGATCAGCGGCGCTGGGCCTTCTTCTCCGCTCGGCGCTGTCGCTGTTCTTCCTTCACGGCGGCCTTGCGTTCACGACGTTCGGCGCGGCGCTGCTCTTCGATGAACTCCGACGACATCAGGCGGGCCTCGGCCTCGGCGGCCTCCTTCTCGGCCTTGAGGCGAAGGGCCTCGGCCTTTTCGGCCTCGCGCTGGGCCTTGATGGCGGCACGTTCGGCGGCGCGCTTCTCGGCCAGCTTGTCGAACTCGGGGTCCGGCACCGCGGCCCTGGGCTTGAACCGCGCCAGAAGGGCCTTCTTGGCCTCGGCCTGGGTGGCGAGGCGGTCGGTGAACGCGGTTTGTTTGAGGTCTCTCATTCCGTCCGGTCTTGACTAGGGGCGAGCTGGGTAGGGCCGCACGTGGCCGGGGGCGGCGCGCGGCGACGCCCGGTAGGGCGGGCTAAAGAACTCGACGCCGGAAATCAAGCCGCCGTCGGGCCCTCCGTCGTCCTTCGCGGCCTGTCCGACGGCCGCGCCGGCAGCGCCACCGACGGCGGCGCCGGCGGGTCCGGCGATCACGGCACCTGCGATGGCGCCTGTGGCGGCCCGCTGCTCAAGGGTGGCCCCGCACCCGGCGAGAGCCAGAACAGTGGCGGTAAGGGTCACGGCGAGGGCAATGCGCATGGCGGTCTCGTTTGGGTAAGGGCAGATGAGTCGCTGAACGCGGTTGGCCACGCCTGTGTTCCCTGCGTGGGACGGTGCCGGAGCGGCCGCACAGTGCCGCTCAGGTGCATGGAGTAAGGCTGCTACCGGCTTTAAAGCGCAGGCTCCGTGCCGGCCTTGCCGAAAGTCCCCGTCAGTTGTGTCTTGGCCACACACAAGACAGCCGACAGACATCCTGGTTAAGTAAACGTGTGTCTACTGCAGTTGGATTACTGCATGATGCTGAAAAAATCCTTTTGGGTCAGTGACGTGGCTTGGCCTCGATTATGACCGCCCAGATTCTTGCGAATCAACCACATTGAGGCCATATTCGACTGGCTAAAGGCGCGTCCTCCGGCCCTCAGCCCGTTCGCTGAACGTCGGAACTCTGGGCCCGCTCCGCCACGTCGCGGTCGGGCCCGAAGACTGCTTAAGGGGCGGCATTGCGCCCTGCGGATCAGGCGAGACGGCGTGTCCATTCTTCCGGAGCCCCGACAGGACGGTCCCGACCGTCTCAGGCTCAGACCGACGGCCGTCGCCGCGGCCGTTGGCGTCATCGTCGGCGGGGCGATTGGCCTGGCCTATCTCGGCGGCGCCATGGCCAAGGCGACGACCGTACGGGCCCACGCCCAAAGACTGGACGCCGCGGCTGCCGCCGGCTTCACGGAGGAGGCTCTGGCTGCTGCGGCCGGCGGTCTGGACGCCGGAGCCCTGGCCATCGCCCGCCGTCACGATCCCTACACCGTCGCCGGCCCCTCGCGCCGCGACCGCCAGGCCGAACTGATCAGCGCCCGCCTCGAGGCCCTGCCCCGCCCGGCCTCGAATCTTCGCCGCGCCGCAATGGGCGGCGCCCACCCGGCGGCCCAGCCCTTTCGTCTCGCCAATGCGCTGGACGCGACCCGCGACCTCGAGTGCCTGACCCAGGCCGTCTACTATGAAGCCCGCGGCGAAGGCCGCGACGGCATGCGGGCGGTGGCCCAGGTCGTTCTCAACCGCGCCCGCCATCCCGCCTATCCCAAGACCGTCTGCGGCGTTGTGTTCCAGGGCGCGGGCCGCCGCACCGGCTGTCAGTTCAGCTTCACCTGCGACGGATCCATGCGCGGCCGCGTCGACCGCGGCGCCTGGAACCGCGCCCACGCCGTGGCCTCGGCCGCCCTGTCGGGTCAGGTCTATGCCGGCGTCGGCAATGCCACCCATTTCCACACCACCGGCGTCGCACCCGGCTGGCGCCACTCCCTGATCCGGGTTGGACAGGTCGGCGATCACGTCTTCTATCGTTTCGGCGGCGGTCGCGGGACGCCTCGCGCCTTCGCCTATGCGGCCCTGCCCTCTGCGCCGATCAGCGAGGAGCCTCGCCTCATCCAGGCCGGTCTCGACCCGATCACCCCGGTGCGCGAGGCGGGCGGCATCGCCTATGACCTGCTGGTCGACCGCGAGCGGAGCGCCCCGCCGGTGCCGACCGAGCCGGCTCCGGCGCGTCCGGTGGTCACCGCGCCTGTTGCCACGGTCCCACCCCCGACAAGAGCCGAGCCGTCGGCCCCGGCGACCCCCGCCGTCTGATCCGGGTGCGCCTCAGCCGATCACGTCCAGGCCGACGTCCAGCGATGGCGCGGAATGGGTCAGCGCGCCCACGGAAATGACGTCGACGCCGGTTTCGGCGATGGCCCGCACGGTCTTCAGCGTCACGCCGCCGGAGGCCTCCAGCGTCACACGGCCCGCCGTCTCGATCACTGCGGTCCGCAGGTCGTCGAGGCTGAAATTGTCCAGCATGACCACGTCAGGTCCCACCCCCGGCGCGGTCAGGGCCAGCACTTCGCGCAGCTGATCCAGCCGGTCCACCTCGACCTCCACCTTGGTCAGGTGGCCGACGTAGGCGCGCGCGCGCCGAACCGCCTCGGCCGGACCGCCGCACAGGGCGACGTGGTTGTCCTTGATCAGGACCGCATCATCCAGACCGAACCGGTGATTCAGCCCGCCGCCCATGGCCACAGCGTGCTTCTCCAGCGCCCGCAGGCCCGGGGTCGTCTTGCGCGTGTCGGCGATGCGGGTGCCGGTTCCCGCCACGGCGTCGACATAGGCCCGCGTCAGGGTCGCCACGCCGCACAGCCTCCCGATCAGGTTCAGCGCCGTCCGCTCCGCCGCCAGCACCGCCCGGGCGTTGCCGTCGAAGGTGACCAGCGTCGTCCCGGCCGTGAACGCGGCTCCGTCCGAAAGCCGCATCTCGACCCGCGCTGCGGGGTCGAGCAGCGCCAGGGTCACGCGCGCCACGTCCAGCCCGGCCGCGACGCCCGCGGCCCGCGCCGAGATCGCCGCCCGCATCCGCGTGCCCTGCGGCACGCAGGCCTGCGCCGTGATGTCGCCCGCCCGCCCCAGATCCTCGGTCAGGGACATCCGCACGACGGGCTCGATCAGAATGTCCGGCAGGCCTCTCACGCCGCCGCCCTGACCATCGGCCCGGGAAACCCGGCGATCCGGCTGTGCCGCGCCACGGGAAGCGTCTCGGGAAAGTCGCTGCGATAATGCCCGCCGCGGCTCTCTTCGCGCGCCAGGGCGGCCTCGATCATCAGGCGCGCGGCGTCCAGCGGACCGGCCGGGCCATGGCGGGCAATCAGGTCGAGGATCTCGGTTCGCGCGGACCTCAGGCCCACCCCGTCGCGGACCACGCCCATGCGATCGCTCATGATCCGGCGCACGCGCGCCAGAACGTCGCCGGGAAGCTCGGCCATAAGGCCCGGCACTGCGGTTCGGCCCGTGGGGGGTGAAGGCTCGGTCGCCGCGGCCCTGCCGGCCCGCCGACCGAAGGCCGCCGCCTCCAGCAGGCTGTTTGAGGCCAGCCGATTGGCGCCGTGCACGCCCGTCGCAGCGCATTCTCCCACGGCGAACAGGCCGGGCACGGTTGTGCGGCCGTCGACGGCCGCGGCGATCCCGCCCATGTGATAGTGGGCCGCCGCCGCGACGGGGATCGGCGTCTCGCGCGGGTCGATTCCGGCACGCAGGCAGGCCGCGAAGACCGCCGGAAAGGCCTCGGGGAAATGGGCGCCGATTGCGGTCCGGGCGTCCAGAAAGGCGCCCCGCCCGTCGGCCCGCGCGCGATGCACCGCCCGCGCCACCACGTCGCGCGACTTCAGGTCGGCGTCGGGGGCAGGACCCAACAAAAAGGCCCCATGCCGGTCGATCAGCCGCGCGCCCTCGCCGCGCAGGGCCTCTGTCGCCAGCGGCATGGGATCCAGCCCCACGTCCATCGCTGTCGGATGGAACTGCATGAACTCCGGGTCCAGCACCTCGGCCCCGGCGCGCCAGGCGGCGGCCAGACCCTCGCCCAGCAGGGCGGTCGGCGTGGTGGTCTCGGCGAACAGACCGCCCACGCCGCCCGTGGCCAGGACGACGGAGGAGGCCAGCACTTGCACCGGCCCGTCCGCGCGGCGGATCACCGCGCCGACGACGCGGCCGTCCGGGGCCGTGATCAGACCTCCCAGCCGCCCGTCCTCCCAGGCTGTCACATGCGACGCCGCCCGCACGGCGGCGACGAGGGCCGACAGTACGGCACGGCCCGCGCCGTCGCCGCCGACCCGCGCCACGCGCGCCCGGGAGTGCGCAGCCTCCAGACTGACAGCGAACCCGCCGCCGGCGTCACGGTCGAACGGGGCGCCCAGCGCCGCCAACCATGCCACCGTAGCCGGCCCGTCCCCGGTCAGGGCGTCGACGGCATCGGCCTGGACCAGTCCCGCTCCTGCTGCCCGGGTGTCGGCCGCATGCAGGGCCGGCGCATCGTCGGGGCCCACGGCCGCCGCGACCCCGCCCTGGGCCCAGGCCGTGGCCGAGGCCTGCAACAGGGGCGTCGGCGACACGACCAGGACCGGACGCGGCGCGGCCTCCAGCGCGGCCGACAGCCCCGCCAGGCCGCCGCCGATGACCAACGGCCCTTCATGAATGTGCCGCCTCATGAACTGAGGCCCAGCATGCGGCCACCCTGACGCAGGCCCTCCATCGGGCTGCCGTCGCCCAGCGGCAGCAGGGCGGCAACGCCCACCACCACGCAGGCCGCGGCTGTGACGAGGAACAGGGCCGTGCTGGCCCCGGCCTCGGGCCAGGACAGCCTGCGCCCGTCGGGCCGCCAACGGCCTCGGCGCAGATGCCCGATCAGGGCGATGGCCAGGAAGGCGGCGAACAGAAAGCTGCCGTTGGTCACTCCCCAGGCGATCACCGCCGCGCCGATGGCCAGCATCGTCGTCCACTCCAGCGCGGGATGGATGCGTGCCAGCACCGGACCCAGCGCCTTGGACCCGTCCAGTGGCGGCGCAGGGGCCAGGTTGACCAGATTGATCAGGGCGATCGCAAAGGCCCCCGCCAGCCATGCCGGACTGCCCTGGACGAAGTACCCTACGAAGAACGGTCCCGCGGCGAGCAGGCCGAAGGCCGGCCCCGCCAGCGAGACAAGCACGCCGTCCCATTCACTGCGGGGGCCACGCTGCGCCTTGGCCAGACCGCCCAGGAACGGGATGATGTAGATGCGCGCCGGTCCCATCCCCAGCCGGTTCATGGCCAGCACATGGCCGTACTCGTGCACGAACAGACCGAACACCAGCGCCACGGCGATCACCCAACTGCCGGTGAT
>CAMCIP010000144.1 GCA_945874855.1 Brevundimonas vancanneytii | reverse complement strand
GGCATCGGGCGGCCTGACCGCCACGGGCATGGTCGCGCCCGACGCCCTGGACGTCCTGTTCTTGCTGGGCACGGACGAGATCGATACCTCGCGGTCGCGGGCGTTCAAGATCTATCTGGGCAGCCACGGCGACCGGGGCGCTCATGGTGCCGACGTCATCCTGCCGGGCGCCGCCTGGACCGAGAAGCCGGGCCTGTACGTCAACACCGAAGGCCGGGTGCAGATGGCCGAACGCGCCGTCTTCCCGAAAGGCGAGGCCAAGGAGGACTGGGCCATCCTGCGCGCCCTGTCCGAGCGGGTCGGCCACACCCTGCCGTACGACACGGTGGACCAGCTGCGGACCCGCCTGATGGCCGAGCATCCGACTTTCGGTCAGATCGACTGGAAGCCGACACCCGCCGCCTTCGATCCGGCCGCGCTTGGCCGCAAGGGCGAGCTGGGTGACGTCGCCTTCCGCAGCGCCGTGGCCGACCCCTATCGCGCCAACCCCATCAGCCGCGCCAGCCCGACCATGGCCGATCTGTCGGCGCGGCGCGTGCGGCCGCTGGCCCTGGCGGCGGAGTAGGGGCATGGCCCTGGGCGGCATCCCTCTCTATGTGTTCGCACCGCTGGTGGTGTCGGTGGCGTTGTCGCTGGTTTTCGTCCAGAAGCTCCAGGCCCTGTCCAAGGCCATGGGAATCGACGCCCGCGATGCAGCAGATGCCGGGCGATTGAAGGCCGCGTTGTTTGCGGGCGAGACGAGGCTTCATGATCTGGGTGTGCACGCGGCGGTCTGGTCGGTTCGGTTCGTGCTCCTGATCGAGACCGCCTCGCTGTTGCTGTTCACCTATCTTCTCTACCGCGTCGTTGGGACCGCCTGATGGACTTCTGGACTTCCCCCCTCGGCTGGACCCTCGGCACGGTCGGCGCGATCCTGCTGGTGACGATCGGCGTCCTGCTGGCCGTGGCCTTCCTGCTGCTGGCCGACCGCAAGATCTGGGCGGGCGTGCAGATGCGCAAAGGGCCCAACGTCGTCGGCCCGTTCGGCCTGCTGCAGTCCTTCGCCGACTTCTTCAAATTCGTGCTGAAGGAGGTCGTGGTCCCGGCGGGCGCCGACAAGACGGTGTTCCTGCTGGCCCCGATCCTGACGGTCATCGTCGCCTTCGGGGCCTGGGCGGTGATCCCGTTCGCGCCCGGCTGGGTCATCTCCGACCTGAATGTCGGCATCCTCTACGTCTTCGCCATCAGCTCGCTGGGCGTATACGGCATCATCATGGGCGGCTGGGCGTCCAACTCGAAATATCCCTTCCTCGGGTCGCTGCGGTCCGCCGCGCAGATGGTGTCCTATGAGGTCTCCATCGGTCTGGTGATCATCAACGTCATCCTGCTGGCCGGGACCATGAACCTGACCTCGATCGTGACGGCGCAGGAAGGCTGGATCTGGAACTGGTTCGCCTTCGGCGGCGGGGCCGGCACCTGGCCGACCGTGATCCTGATGTTCCCGATGGCGATCATCTTCTTCGTCTCGGCCCTGGCCGAAACCAACCGCCCGCCGTTCGACCTGCCCGAGGCCGAGTCCGAGCTCGTGGCCGGCTATCAGGTTGAATACAGCTCGACGCCCTACCTGCTCTTCATGATGGGCGAGTACGTCAACATCGTCTTCATGTGCGCCATGATCAGCCTGCTGTTCTTCGGCGGCTGGAATCCCGGCTTCGACGTGGCCCTGATCGCCCTGGAAAGCTGGCCGCAGTGGCTGGCGAACCTGTTCTATCTGCTGGTCTTTTCGGCCAAGATCGTCTTCTGGTTCTTCATGTTCGCCATGGTGAAGGCCTTCGTGCCCCGCTATCGCTACGACCAGTTGATGCGGCTGGGCTGGAAGATCTTCCTGCCGACCTCCCTGGTCTGCGTGGCCGGGGTCGCGGCTTGGCGCGTCTTCGCGGTGGGAGCCTGATCATGGCCCGACTGCTGATCCCTCTCCTGGCTCTCGCCGTCGCCGGCTGCGGCTGGACGCGCCCGATCGCCCCGCCGCTTGACGAGACCGCTGCCGCGCGGGTCGAACGGCTGGACCGCGAGGCCGAGGCGGCCCGTCGCTGCCAGGCCGCCGCCAACCGGGACGCCGACCGCCGGCGCGACCGTGACGCCCGCGCCTGTCCGCGGAACTGATCCCATGACCGATACGATTTTCCAGAAAGGCCGGGCCCGATGATCGCCCGTATCAGCCAGACGATCCGCGGGGCCCTGCTGATCGACGCCGTCGGGGCCTTCTTCCTGACGTTCAAATATCTGCTGCGCCCCAAGGCGACGGTGAACTATCCGTTCGAGCGCGGACCCCAGTCGCCGCGCTTCCGGGGCGAGCACGCCCTGCGCCGCTATCCGAACGGCGAGGAGCGCTGCATCGCCTGCAAGCTGTGCGAGGCCATCTGCCCGGCCCAGGCCATCACCATCGAGGCCGAACCTCGCGAGGACGGCAGCCGCCGCACCACTCGCTACGACATCGACATGGTCAAATGCATCTACTGCGGCCTGTGCCAGGAGGCCTGCCCGGTGGACGCTATCGTCGAGGGGCCGAACTCCGAGTTCGCCGTCGAGACCCGCGAGGAGCTCTATTACGACAAGGCCCGCCTGCTGGAGAACGGCGACCGCTGGGAGCGGATGATCGCGCGCAATCTCGAACTCGACGCGGCGTGGCGCTGATGTCGGCGCTTTCCCCGCTTGGCAAGGCCGGACCCCGCCCGCTAGAAGGTCGCCGCGCGGGGCCGGGGCCCGACTCGACCGCCGCATTCTTCCCGCCAGCCGGAGCCGAGGCGTGATCGCAGGCATCGCATTCTATGCGCTGGCGACGGTGGTGGTGGTTTCCGCCCTGCTGGTCGTGACGGCGCGCAACCCGGTGCACTCGGTGCTCTGGCTGATCCTCGCCTTCTTCTCGGCGGCGGGCCTGTTCGTGCTGCTGGGCGCCGAGTTCCTGGCCATGCTGCTGGTCGTCGTCTACGTCGGCGCCGTGGCGGTGCTGTTCCTGTTCGTCGTCATGATGCTGGACGTCGATTTCGTGAAACTGCGCGAGGGCTACGCCCGCTATCTGCCGATCGCGGCCATCGTGGCGGGTGTGCTGCTGGCCGAGATGATCGTGATCATCGTCGCCGTGGTGAACGGCGGGGCCGCGGCCGACGCGGTGGGCCCGGCCGCCCCGGTCGCTGATCGCACCAACATCGAGGCGATCGGGCGTGTGCTCTACACGGACTATGTCTACTTCTTCCAGGCGGCGGGCGTGGTGCTGCTGGTGGCCATGATCGGGGCCATCACCCTGACCCTGCGCCACAAGCCCAACGTCAAGCGCCAGAAGGTCGCCACCCAGGTCGGCCGCGACGCCCGGACCGCCATGGAGATCAAGACCCCGGTCACCGGCCAGGGCCTGTCGCCGGAGGACCTGCGCTGATGGTCGTGACCCTGCACCACTATCTGGCGGTCGCCGCCATGCTGTTCACCATCGGCGTGTTCGGCATCTTCGTGAACCGCAAGAACGTCATCATCATCCTGATGTCGATCGAACTGATCCTGCTGGCCGTGAACATCAATTTCGTCGCCTTCTCGACCCACCTGAACGAGGTGTCAGGGCAGATCATGGCCATGTTTGTGCTGACCGTGGCCGCGGCGGAAGCTGCCGTCGGTCTGGCCATTCTGGTCACCTTCTTCCGCAACCGCGGCGACATTCTGGTCGACGACGCCAGCGTGATGAAGGGCTGATCGCGTGACGCTGGAACTGCTGATCATCCTCGGGGTCTTTGCCCCGCTCGCCGGCGCCGCCATCGCCGGCCTGTTCGGTCGCCGCATCGGCAATGTTGCCTCCCAGGCGGTCACGACCGGCCTGCTGTTCTTCTCCTGCGCCGTGGCCTGGATCGTGTTCTCGCAACACACCTGGGGCGGGCTGGCCGCCTTCACCATTGAACTCCTGCCCTTCATCAATGTGGGCGACTTCCAGTCGACCTGGTCGATCCGCATCGACGCCCTGTCGGCGGTGATGCTGATCGTCGTCACCACCGTGTCCTCGCTGGTCCATCTGTACAGCTGGGGCTACATGTCCGAGGACGACAGCCGGCCGCGCTTCTTCGCCTATCTGTCGCTCTTCACCTTCGCCATGCTGGCCCTGGTGACGGCCGCCGACTTCATGCAGCTGTTCTTCGGCTGGGAAGGCGTCGGCCTGGCCTCCTATCTGCTGATCGGCTTCTGGTACAAGAAGCCCACGGCCAGCGCCGCCGCCATCAAGGCCTTCGTGGTCAACCGCGTCGGCGACTTCGGCTTTGCGCTTGGCATCATCACCGTCTTCTGGATGTTCGGCACGATCCAGTTCGCCGAACTGTTCCCCCTGATCGCCGAGCGCGCGGGCACGGGCTGGGGCTTCCTCGGTTATCAGTGGTCGGCCCTGGATCTGGCGGGCGTGCTGCTGTTCGTCGGGGCCATGGGCAAGTCGGCCCAGTTCTTCCTGCACACCTGGCTGCCCGATGCGATGGAGGGCCCGACGCCGGTCTCGGCCCTGATCCATGCCGCGACCATGGTCACTGCCGGCGTCTACATGGTCTGCCTGCTCAGCCCGATCTATGAGTACGCACCCACGGCGGCCATGCTGATCGCCATCACCGGGGCGATCACCGCCCTGTTTGCCGCCACGGTCGGCCTGGCCCAGAACGACATCAAGCGGGTCATCGCCTATTCGACCTGTTCGCAGCTGGGCTACATGTTCTTCGCGGCGGGCGTCGGCGCCTATCAGGCCGCCATGTTCCATCTGTTCACCCATGCCTTCTTCAAGGCCTTGCTGTTCCTCGGCGCCGGCTCGGTGATCCACGGCATGCACCACGAGCAGGATATGCGGAAGATGGGCGGGCTGATGAAGCTGCTGCCCGTCACCTATGCCGTCATGATGATCGGGACCATCGCCATCACCGGCCTGGGCATCCCCGAGCTGAAGTGGGGCTTCGCCGGCTTCTATTCCAAGGACTCGGTGCTGGAGAGCGCCTTCGCCGCGGCGACCAGCGGTCATTCACCGGTCGGCATGTTCGCCTTCTTCATCGGCCTCTTCGCGGCCGGCCTGACGGCCTACTATTCGTGGCGACTGGTGTTCATGACCTTCCACAACAAGCCCGCGTGGAAGGACGATCATGCCGCCGCCCACGCCCATGGGCATGACGATCACGCGCACGACGACCACGGTCATCACGGCCCGCTGAAGCCGCACGAAAGTCCCTGGGTCATGCTGGTGCCGCTTCTGGTGCTGTCGATCGGGGCCATCGCCTCGGGCTTCGTCTTCTACGAATTCTTCGTCGGTGATGCCGAGCACGACTTCTGGCGCGGTGCCATCTTCAGCGGACCCGAGAACCACGTGATCCACGACAGCCACTACGTCCCGCAATGGGTCTTGTGGGCACCACTGGTCGTGTCCGGGCTCGGCACGCTGATCGCGGTCTACGTCTACGTCCTGAAGGAAGGCCTTGGCCGGCGTATGGCCGAGCGCGGTGGGCCGCTGCACGCCTTCTTCTTCAACAAGTGGTTCTTCGACGAGATCTATGATGCCGTCTTCGTCAAGGGTGCCAGGGCACTGGGCGATCTGTTCTGGAAGGTCGGCGACGTCCGGATCATCGACGGTCTTGGCCCCAACGGCGCGGCCTGGGCCTCCCTCAAGTCGGCCGTACGACTGTCGCGGATCCAGTCGGGCTACGTCTACCACTATGCCTTTGTGATGCTTCTCGGCGTGGCCGGCCTGCTGGCCTTCGCGCTCACGACCTGGGGAGGCTGAGCCCATGGCCGTGACCGACCACATCCTGAGCCTCGTCACCTTCCTGCCGTTGGCGGGAGCCCTGCTCATTCTCGGCGTTCGCCTGATGGCGCGGGGGGAGGGGGCTGCCCCCGCCGCCCGCTGGATCGCCCTGGCGACCACCGTCGCCACCCTCGGCGTCGCCGCCTGGCTGACGGCCCTCTTTGAC